>JBBIUO010000054.1:0-15299 GCA_037440205.1 Chloroflexota bacterium | reverse complement strand
ATCAGAATCAGGCCCAACGTCAGGTGCGATGCGGTCTTTTTTCGTCGTACGCGTGCGGATCGGAATCGAATCGACAAATTGCTTCAGCAACTCTGCAACGACATCGGGCTGTTCTGCCATGACCATGTGCCCGGTGTGTTCAACGACATGAAACTGCGCTTTGGCAATTCGATCCCGCAGAAATTCGGAATGCTTCAACGGGGTCTTCTTATCTTCCGCGCCGCAAAGGATGAGCGTGGGCGTCTTGATTTTTTCCAACTGACCTGTCACATCAAAATCGTTGCACGCAAGAAAATCGCCCAGCAAAACGGGGGGACGCATTTCGAGCAAGTGCCGCTTTGAAAGTTCCTTTAAATTTTGAGGGGCGTCTGCGCTGAAACAGTTTTCGTTGATCAATTCCACAGCGGATTCAAAAGTGTTGGGATTTCCCGCCGTTTCCAAAATGGACGGGGCCACGCGCAACTTTGCGCCACTCCCAAGCAGGGCCAGCCCTTTGACCTTTCTCGGAAACTTCAATGCAAGTGAAAGCGCGATGGCGCTTCCCATGGAGATGCCTGCAAGCACAGCCGTGCGGAGTTTTAACGCCTGCATGAAGGCCAGCACATCGTCAACATACTCATCAATAGATTGCCTGCCTGCGCCCTCGGATTTTCCGTGCCCGGGCAGGTCGAGCGCGTATACTCTTTCCCCGGCCATGCGGCGAACCTGCGGCGGCCACGATAAAAGATTGCCGCCCGCTCCGTGGATTAAAATGACGGGCGGGCGTTTTACAGCGGTATCCTCCGCCTCATGGGCAAAATAATATAAATTTGCAGCGGTTGGCATTTCTTATTTTGCGCGCGCGTGATGCAGGCGGTCTGCGGCTTCCTCGGTGAGGGGAATATACACCTGCACTTTTGTTCCCTTGCCCGGTGCGGAATCGATCTGGAACAACCCGTTTACCAGTTCGGCGCGCTCGCGCAGGTTCACCATGCCGAGACTGCTGCTTGCGCGTTTATCGTACGCTTCCGTCACGGCTTTTACATCGAAGCCCACGCCGTTATCCGCGATCTCCAGCAGGGCAATGCCGGGCTCCATTTGCCGCAGGGTCACCGAGATGGTTTCCGCGGCGGCATGTTTGCGCGCGTTGTTAACCGCCTCCTCGATGATGTAGAAGATCACACCCTGTTTTCCCATTTCCAACTGGGAGGTGATACTTTCATCAATGTTGTGAATGACCTTTTGGGCATACGTTTCCATCATCTTGTCGGCCATGGCCTGAATGGCCGCGACCAGCCCCTGCGATTCAAGAATGAGCGGGCGCAGGGTGAAGAGCATGTGACGGATTTCCTTGGTGGTGCGGTGCGCCAGTTCCTCCAACTTCACCACTTCTTCGCCCGCAGACTTGACATCCTTGGAAATCATTCGCCGCATGATATTGAGCCGCATCGCAATCGCCGCGACGGACTGGGTGGGGCCATCGTGCAGATCGCGCGCCAGTTTTTTGCGCGCCTCTTCGTGGATTTCCAACATGCGTTCCTTTTCCTCCACGAGGTCCTGGTACAAACGCGCGTTTTGAATGGCGATCACCGCCTGACGGCCGATGATGTCGAGCAGGTTGCGGCGCTCGGTGCTGAAATATTCCGCATCGGGATGGGCAAACAGCAACACGCCGTACACGTTGAATCCGCTTCGCAGGGGGAAGCAATATCCGCTTGTGCAATTGCGGAGCGCGATCACGCGCCCAAGTTCGGGATCGTAGCCGATGTCCTTGAAGAAGAGCGGCTCGCCTTCGTCCACTGCCTTTTTGAGAATGCCCTCCGCCGCGTCGAAGGTCACGCGCATGTCGGCGGTGGTGAATCGCCGCGCCGAACCGATGCGCAGTTTGCCGCCGTTGAAGAGCATCACCACGCCCACAAGCGGGTCGTTGAGCAATTGTTCGGGATCCGGGTTCAATGCCGTGGCGCTCAAATTCAATGCAGATTCAAGCACACGTTTGTAACTCAGCGTGGAGGAAAGCGCCGACGTCAATTCGTAAATGGCGCGCATGCGCTCGGTTTGCATGGCGCTTCTTCTCTCTTCCGAATCCAGCCACAGTTCGCGGTTCCTTCGCATGTGGACGATGAGACGGCGGCCAAGAAAACCAAAGACCAATCCCAACACAACCAGCAGTGTTGAAAACGTGGCGGCAAAGGACAGATTATCCGTTTTTATGCCTGAATAGAGGGTCAACCCGGCGAACAACAACGAAGTAATCACCGCCCCCGTCATTTCAAAGTAAATCGAACCTGTCAGCACCGGAAGGATGCCCACCCAGGCGGCGGGGCCGTGCAAGCCTCCCTGAATCCAGTAAAACATTCCCGCCAGGATCAGGTCCACCAGAATGCTGATGGGGCGGTGGTAGGTGATGCGTACATTCAATCCCGCCAGCGCGGTCATGGCCAGGTTCCAGGCGATCCACAACCCCAGCGGCCATGAAACCGATAATTCGAGTTTGCTTCCAAGCCCAAGTGAAACGACCAGCCCGACCAGGATGATCCATCTCAGGGAAATGGCGAACCAGTCTGCCATGTAGGGCGAATCGAATCTTCGTAACATAACTTTCCTATGATAACGAAAAAATTTCAGGCCGGCAACCTGAGCAACTTACTAGCTTGATTGCACCTGTCACACATTGTAGCCCATTTGAGTTAAATAAGGGCTTAATTTCTCTTTCAGGAAGGATTTCTGCTCTTCATTGTACGCTTCGCGGAAACGGCCGATCCTGCCTTTGTAGAAATGAAGACCCTGCTGGCCCTCCGCCGCATCGGGACGATACTGCTCGATCACTGCCTGGACCTTGGGACTGCTCCCGTCTAATTTGAGATAGTCCACCAATTTAGTGGATTCTGCATCATAGTTCGTCAGCAGGTCTTCGTAACGCGCGACGAGCACATTCTTTTCCTTCATCCACTTTTCCCAAATGCGGACATACTCCATCATAAAATCCACGCTTTTATCGAAATCGGAGAGATGCGAGAAGGCGTTGGGACGTCCCTTCGTCAGCGCGCGTTGACCAAAGTCAAAGGCGGAGAGCATGGCATCTCTCGGGTCGCGGTAAATGTAGGTGATGCGAAGCAGGCCCAGGGTCGAGAGAAGACGCGAGGCATTCGTCGGCCCGGAATGCGCCTTGATGACGAAGGTGTTCGCCAGCCCGGGAATCATCACCAGTCCAAGTCGTCTTGCAGAAAGTACGCCGATGTTGCAGTTGACCTCGGTCAATATTTTTTGCAGACGATACCGCTCGCGGATGTCGCGCGCGTCGGCACAGCCTGTGGTTTTCATGAGGTCGTGAATAAGATTGTAGTGCCAGCCCGAACCTGCGCGCGGCATCCCAACGGATAATACGATCATTTAATTTCCTCAGATTGGAGTCCAACGTCTCCAGACGTTGGGGAAGACTTTGCAAGCCCTGCCAATATGCCTGGAATGATCCAGATGTTTGGCGTTGCCAGTGAATCTTGTGTGAAATTATAAAATGTGATTGCCAACCATGCAAATATTCCCGCCACCGACGCAAACCGCGCCCAAGCCTCCCCGCGGCGCGAAAGGCTGAGAATATCACCGAGCGTGTAAAACTGAAATGCCGCGAACAAAAAGAAACCGATCAACCCTGTCTCGGCCAGCAGACGCACGTAGAGATTTTTCGGGTTGGGATACAACTTGTTTTCAGGGCTGAGTTGCTTTGCAATTTCGGGCACGGTGGTCAGCGACCAATCTGGCAAATTTTGATAAATGTAAAATCCGCTCGCGCCCAGCCCCACGCCCGTCAGCGGATGGTCTTCAAAGGCGGCCAGCGCCCCGGCGGAGTAGGCGCCGCGCGCGCCCGCGTTGATATCCACGATGTATTCGCTCAGGGTTTGCGCGTCCGTTTCCCACAAGCGGCGGAAGAAATTTTTCTGGCTGAGAAAAACGAATGTGCCTGCAAATGCCCCAAGCACGGCAACGATCATGCCGAGGCGGAATAACTTATCGAACATGCGTCCGCGAAAACCGCCGACGAACCAATTCCACATCGCGCGGATTTGCCCTGTGAACAAAAACGTGAGTCCCGCCGCGGCGAGGGTGGTGAGCAATCCGCCGCGCGAGTAGGTTGCCAAAACCACCAGCGCCGATACTGTCAATAGAACAGGCTCCAGCCACCTCGGTCGTGTGATGCGGAAATTCGTCAACACAGCCGCAAACAAAAACGGGATGAATGTCGTCGCGATTTGTCCCGCGAGCCATGCGGGTTCGTAAGCCAGCCCCGAAATTCGATTCGTCCTCACGAGTTCGCGCATCGAAAATGCAAGTTGCCAGTGCGTGACCATTTCTTTGTTGAGCAAGCCTGTGTAAAACGTGACCGCCTGCAAGCCGCTCCACGCCAGGTCGAGGCACAGCCCCGCCAGCAGCCATTTAACGGTGAAACGAAAATCATCTTCGTCTTTGTTCATCCACACCGCAGCGAGGAAGAATGCCACGCCGATGAAAAGAGTCGCCAACGCGCGGATGGCCCTGCCCGAATAATTTTGCCCGCGAAGTGAAATCGGATCGATCACCGCCCCGAAGCTGGTCGCCGCGAAAATGAACAGGATCAGCGCCCCAAGCGGGATCAACGCGCCCGACCAATTGAGTCTTGTTTTTCCGCGCCATACCTGAATCAGCAACAGCGGAATCAACACCGCCAGCGGGTACATCGCCAGCGGACGAACCAGCGTGCCTTCGCCCAAAAATGGGAACCAGCGAAAACTGGTCACAGGCAGGGTGAGCAACGCCGCCCCCCAAAGGAAGCGGGGAAGAGTTTGGGGATCGTTCATCACGGAGAACACAGAGCGCGCGGAGTCTTTCATTTGTTTTTCGGCTTGATGAAAAGAATCGCGAACGCCGCAAGGGCGAGAAAACCGACAGAGCCAGCCAGCAAATAACTGCTGAGGGAAATGCTCCGCTCTTTTGGGAGTTTTTCCGTTTGCGTGGCTTCGAGTTTCACAAATTCATTGATCGCGCCAGAGTCGATCTCTTTTTCTGCTTTTGCGACGAACAATTTCGCCCATGTCGAAGCAAGCGCTTCGGCGGTTTTGACACTGCCGTCATCGGCATAGAAATGCCAGCCTGCCTCGGCGGGTTGGCTGAGTTGCAATTTCCCGCCGCGCAATTCCTCCACCGAAAATCCAAATTCGGAGGAGAGTTGATCCATCACCTCATCCGACCAGGCGATCTCTTCCAGTTTGCGCGACTCGCGTTCGAGATAATAAAACTGCTGACGGTCTGTCTCCTGCGGCCAGGCCTGCTCCAGATTGAAATCCACGTTGACGGTGGCCTTCGCGCGATACGGCGGCGGAGCGGCATAATAAATTGCCGCGCCAAGCGCCGCGCCAATGATTGCGCCAAGCACCCAAAAGCGCCACGCCCGAAGCAGGCGGATGAGGTCGTCGAGAGAAGAAGAGGAGAGGAGGAAGTTCATGGGAGGAAAGGGATGAGGGATGAAGGATAAAGGATGAATAGAACGTGCGACCTGTTTACTTGTTTACCTGTTTACCTGTTTACCTGTTTACTTGTTTACCTGTTTTCGTGATTCTCCACTTCCACAGCGGGCCAACTAGTTTTCTCAAATAATGCTTCGCCACGATGACAGAAAAAAAACTGCCGCCATCGCGGTAATGTACGCGAATCATTTCAGGCCAGCAACGGTCGTCGGCGGAAGTGGTCTTGCCGAGGTCGTGAATGCGGAAGTTTGCCCACGTTTGCCCCGCGATATATTTCAGCGGCGCGCGCGCGGCGATGCGCGTCCACAAATCGTAATCCATCGCGAAATAAAACGACGGGTCGAGCGGGCCGAGTTCCTTCCAGAATTTTGCGCGAAAGAACATGGTCTGTTGCGGGATGTGGACGTAGCCCTGTCGCAAGCGGCCGTAGTCGGTTTGTGCGGCGGGAAATTTCCCGATCACATTTCCATTTTCGTCAATGTAATCACAATCGGCATACACCATGCCGACATCGGGATGCTCGATCAGATATTTTACGGCCTGCCCAACCGCGCGGGGATTGTAGGTATCGTCCGAGTTGATCCACGCAAGGATGTCGCCTGTGGCGCGGTTGAATCCCTTGTTGATCGCGTCGGTCTGACCCTTGTCCTGCTCGCTGACCCACCAGGAGAGTCTACCCTCGTGTTTTTTGATGACCTCCACACTGCCGTCTGTCGAGCCGCCGTCCACGATGATGTACTCGATGCGCGGATAATCCTGCCCAAGCACGGATTGAATCGTCGCTTCGAGAAACTTCGCCTGATTGAACGAAGGCGTGATGATGGAAACGAGCGGCATGGCAACGGGCTTCATGGGTTATTTCCATTCCTCGTCCGAGTAAAAGAGATGAGATACATCTTCCGTCATTTTGCGGACGCGGAGAATCTCTTCGGGGGTCAGGCGTTTTTTCCAGTTATCCATGTTGGCGCGGCTGTCCAATTTTACGGAATGGACTTTCTTCTTCGAAAGTTCGGTCGGGTTTTCGGAACTGCTGGAGTTGAGAATGGTCTCGCGCACTTTTTCATCGAAGGTTAAGCCGAGAGACTCATACAGGGATTTATACCCCGCTACGGGGTCCAGCGAAAGGTCTTCGTGGCGGACAATTTTGAATTCGGGGAACAGGCCAAAGGTCGTGTGAACCGCGCGGTAGATCATCCGCCAGAGAAGCGCAGCCCCCCCGATGACGTCATCCGCTGGAATCGATTCCATTTCGGCGCGGTCGGTTTCGAGATGATCGCGCATGAGCATGGGTTGATCGAGCAGGTCGCGGAAATCGAACGGCCAGTTGAGACGTTTGAGACTGCTGGCAAACCCGCCGGGGTGACGAACGGTGATGACGACCCGGCAGTTTAATTTTTTGGCAAACCAGGGCGCGGAGAAAACCGCGAACGGATCCTTGAGCAGTGCGCGCTGTTTGAAGATTTTGCCTTTCATAAAAATGGAAAGGTCGCGTCCCATGCGAAGGAAATCTTTTTGTGAACGGATGGAACCAATCTCTCCGAAGAGATGATAACGAAAATTCAGCAGTTCGTGAAAAGCAGGAAGATATTGCTCCTCGTTTTCCTCGGTGATGTATTGATACCAGTGTTTAACTTCGGTGCGATACACGCCGCGGCGATGCAAAACGTTGAGCGGCTCGCTGATGTAAGCGGTTTGCGGATTCGCGGCGAGCATCCTGCCGACCCAGGTGGTCCCGCTTCGATGCGCCCCTGTGACAAGAATTGGATGTTTCATTTCGGCGGCGCGGTGCGAATGGAGTTGACCTGGTAATATTTTGCGGCGCAACGATTGACCCAATGCTTTTCTGTACCTTCCAGTTCTTTGACACCTTCCACGCCATCGAGTTGGACAATGAGCAAATCGGTTTCGCCCTGCGCGATGAGGTCGTTGATTTGGATCACGCGAGCATCCCAGGCTTCGGCGCGGGCGCGGTAGGCGGGGACTTCGCCGATGCTGAACCATGCGGCGCGAAGCGGATACAAAGCCGCGAATGCCAGCAAAACAGCGGATGCCAATTTGAGCGGCAGTTTTTGAATAAAGTCAGGCCGCCATTGCGCGAGCAGGATTCCGAGCAACGCGCCTTCGATCATCAACCCTGCCACCAAACTGAGTTGACCTGCAAAGCGAGCGCGTTCCACAGGGAAGGATTGTCCATAGACGCTGGGCGCAAAACTGGCGACGATGAGCAGATACGAAAGCGCAGGGATGAACCATAACAGGTTGCGAATCAACTTGCGTTGAGAGGATGTCAATTCGAGTGTGGGGGATGTGTACATGTTGTAGAACATAAAGAACGGCATCGCCACAGTGAAGAAGGTCGGGATGGGCAGGGTGCGGAAGGAATTATCAACGAAATTGAATCCGTATTGGAAGGAACGGATGACGAGGAAGGTTAAAGTCGGCGGCTCCTTGCCGAGGCTGACGCGGTAATAATTTGCGGGGGCCAATCCCATGACCAGCAATGCCAGCACCGCGCCCGCCAGCGACCAGCCAATCAGGTTCAGGGCGGCTTTGCGGGTTGGGGGAGTCATCCATTTCCATGCGGCGGCGAAGGCAAGAGTGAGCAGGGTGATCATCACGGCGACAGTCGGTTCGGAGAAGCCGCCGATGATGAGGGCGATGAAAAAGCCAAGTGGATACTTCCAAAATGGGACAGTCTCTTTTTCAGCGGCAGAGATGTTGCGAAAAATGAACGCCGCGAGGAATGGCATGAAGACCAGTGGCGCGAAGTGTGTCGCCATGGAAGAGCGCCAGTATAAAATTTGAAAACGGTTTGGGGCTTGAAGCAGCGCGAAGAACGCCAACAGAAAGGCGAGGGTGAAAACGGTGAGTTTCGACCAGTTCAGTTTGGTAAAGCGGCTGGTTTCGTACAGCATCCACGCGAGACCTACAATCCAAAGCGTGATAAACAGCGCGGGTAACACCATGACGCTGCGCGGCGAAATGTATTCGCTCAATGCGATGAGCATGAAATTGGCGTAGCGGTCAGAGACGAAGATGTAGTTGTTGAGCAATGCCTTGAAAAAATTGGCGCGGGTGAAATCCACACTGCAATAGTCGTCGGCGAGGTGGCGGGAGAAGATGCCGAGGTAGGCGTACACGCCGAGCGCAAAGGCGGAGAAGGCCGCGCCCAGTTTCATTGCGATGTCGAATATGTCGAAAGATGGTTTTGTTGTTTTGGTCATTTAATTTACCCGTACGGCAATGTTCACATTGCCTGTGCTGGCAAGATAAATCTTGCCGTACGATCACTTAAGATCATAAATCACATACCCATCGCCTTCGGCAAAGATGGGATAGGCTGATAATTTTTCCTTCAGCAACGGCTGACGATTCAATTCATCGAAATCGGTGACGAGAAAGAGTTCCTTTTTGCTGGCGATGTCTTCGAATAGCCCCTCGAATTCGGTCTGCGCGCCGCGCAGGTCATCGTGGTAGACGAGGTCGCCGTAGGTGGGCCAGGCGGTGAGAGTCTTCCAACCCCAATAGGCGAGGCGCGTGCCATAATCCTGTGTGAGGCCTGCGGTGTTTTTATCGCCGATGGTTTTGCCGATCTCCGCCCACATTTGCGCTTCGGGGCGGTAGTCGGTTGCTTTCATTTCGGCGCGGATGTTCCAAAGGATGGCGAAGAGTCCGAGAAACAAAATTGCGATGACAGCAATCTTTTTCCGCTTGAGCATGGATGCAAGTTGCGCGAAGAACCAGTCAGCAAGCGGCGCGAGGGATAAGGCCACAATCGGGATCAGCGGTAGGCTGTAATAGTCGTGGGAGGAAATGTGATAGTTGAAGTACATGCCAAAGAGGGCGTACCCAGCCCAAAGTCCAAGAAGGAAGCGGCGCTTTTCATCCTCCACAAAAAACAAACCGAGCAATCCAAGCATCAAAGCGATTCCGCCGATGACGATGTTGAGCATCCCGATCCAACCGAGGTAATACGATGGACTGAGGAAAAGCGCTGGAATAAATCGTCCGCCGAATTGTTGACCGAGGTAGCCTGCGACCCACACACCGTAGATGACGTAAATTGCGCCGGGCAGGATGCCCAACGCGGTCATCACATGGACCTGCGGCCTGCGTGCTGTTTCGACGATGGATTCGCGCCCGAGCACTGCTCCCAACCCGCCTGCAATGACAAAGAATGCCGCAACGAATTTGACGTAAATGGCGAGGCCGCCGAAGATGCCCGCGAGGATGGCGAATGCCCATGAATGTGGTCTCGGTACGACGGTGGAAAGAACACCACCGTCTACTCGACCACCATAAGTAAGATCGCTCCATTTGTAGATCGCCCACCAAAACAAGATGATGAGCATGACCATGAGCGGATCGGGTTGAAAACTGCGGCTGGCGATGACGGCGTAGGGCGTGAAAAGATAAAAGGCTGTGGCGGCGAGCGCGCCGTCAATAGATGCGAGTTGGCGCGCAAGCAAAAATAAAAAGATTGCGCCGACCATCCAGAAAATTGAGGAATAAATTTTCGCAATCCAAAGTTGCTCGCCCGTGAATTGATAGGTGAATGCGACGATGCGTTCGACGATCTCAGGCTCGATCGCGGCACGGACTTTCCATTGCTGGACGGCAAAACTTTTTTGTTCGGCTGGGATGTTGGCGAGCGTTTGATAGTACATGCCGCGCGCTTTGAGCGCGGAGAGCAACTGGCGCGTGGGATGGAAATCGAGCGGGAGGTCGGTGAGATCGTAGAGGCGGATTCCGAGTCCCAGCCCCAAGAGCAGAACGAACGCGGCAATTTGAGCGAAGCGGGTGGAGAAAAAGGATACTTTCATTTCGGACACAGCCCGCCTATTGTAACGGATTTGATCAACGGATTTGGAAACGGATAAACGGATGGAAACGGATTTGGTCACGGGCTGACAGTGCTGTCAATAGCCAGAACGCATCCCTCCTCCAGCGCAGAGACCATTTTTCTTTCGCTGATGAAGATTTTTTCCTCGCCCTGTGTCAAATGAAAGCGAATCAGTCTCGCTTCGGGGCTTGCCGAGGCGGGATCGGCGGTTCGGGGGTAGAGACGCTCCTCCGTGATGGCGTGATCGGGGCCGCATTCATAGATTTTGTAGATGACCTTCGATTCCCACCATTTGGCTTGGAAATAGCTCAGTTCGCATTTTTCTGGCGGGTTGCATTGCTCCTCATTGGTGAGCATATCCCAGGGAGCGTTGAAGTCATTGGGAGATTGGGCGTCGTTGATGAGTTTGTAGAAGGTTTCGACTGTTGCTGCGGCGGGAAGTGTGGATGTCATTGTCGGGATGAAGGTTGGAAAGTAAACAGGAACAGGCGTCGGGGCGCATGAGGCGAGAGTCATTGCAAGAAGAAAAGTCGTTTGTTTCATCTTTTCCAGTTTAGCATGATCAATCCCGCAAAGCAGACCAAAATCCCGAGGATGTTCACCCATGAGATTTTGTCTTTGAAGATGAAGATCGCCGCAGGGAGGAGGATGAGCGACGCCACCACGTTGACCAGAACGGCGGCGATGCCGAGATTCCAGCCCGCGCGGTAGGTGAGCAGGAATCCGAACTCGATGCCAACGATGGCAACCGCCAGCCCGATACTGGCCCAATTGAGTTGCTTCAACTCGGCGGCGATTCCGTTTTTGACGGGGAAGAAAAAGAATCCGAGCAGGGTGACTGCAAATGCAACGGCGTAAGTGACCAGGAGCGAAACGGTAAAGTTCACATTCGAAGGCGTGCTCTTGGCGGTAAAGTGATACAGCGCGCTGGAACAGATCGCCAGCGTGATCGAAAAATAAAAGAGGGATATGGAGCGGCTTTTCATAATTTGTTGGCTGTGACCAGACCATCATTTCAGGGCGATGGTCTCTTTGCCGATCAGGACGTGATAGGTGACATTGGGATCGTTCAGGCACATCAATTGTGTGCCTTGCGCGGTGGAGGTCTCGTTATCGCCGGTGATCCAGGCGTATCCCCAGTAGCATCCAAGCAGGACCTTTGCGGGGATCGTGTCAAATTTTCCCAGGGTGTATCCATAGGTCACGCATTCGCCGAATTTGTTTGGGGAATTCATCCCAAACGAAAAATTGGCCGATCCGCCTGAGTCGTTTTTAAATTCAACGTTGATCAACTGCCCTTTTGGAATCAGGGGCGGCACCTGGTTGCACGCGTTCGTGGGCGTGGCCGCCACAACTGCGGTTGGAGGGGGTAATGTGGGCAGTACAATGGCTGGCGCAGTAAGTGTAGGTTGTGGGGTAAATGTTTCGGTTGGAACGGGCGTTGACGCGGACGTTGGAATCGCCGCTTGTGTTTGGGTGAGCGCGATCCAGGCATTGGCAATGGCTGTGCCTTGCACATCTGCCGCGGACAGCGTTGGCTCAGAAGCGCCGCAGGCGGATAGGACGGTGATGATGAGTATGAAAAGGATGGTCAGATGTTTCTTGTTCATGTGTTCTCCGTGTAAATGTCATTGCGAGCGCAGCGAAGCAATCCCTAGTTTAGCAGATAACTGTTGTCGAAGGAACACCTCTGTCCAGTCGGGGGTTGCTTCGACGGGAGAGCGCCGTCTCGCAACGACATCATTTATTCAGCACTTTCAAAATAAACTCAGCCGTTCGCCTGCCAGACGTTCCATCGGTGAATGTGATTTCATCTTCGACGAATTTCCGCCTCTGGGCCGCGTCGACAGTTGAATCTGTCAAATAGAGATTGATCGCGTCCCGGAGTTGATCCTCGTTCTCTGCCACACGCCCTGCCTTTGCCCAACGGAAACGCTGGTGCGTGGGCCAGTCGCCGATTTCTTTCAGTGACAAAGAAAACTTATTCTTCTTGTTCCACCCGCCAGGGACATCAATCGTCGCGGCGATCATCGGCGTATCGTGGACGGCGGTCTCGACCAGCATCGTCGAATAGACCGTCACCACCACATCCGAATACGTCATCATCGAAGATTTCTCGTCCATGTCTTCGCCGCCGTAGTAGCCGAGCGATCCACCCAACGCCACCGGCTGGACGACATGCACATGCGGATATTTCTTTTCCAACTCAAACACGCGCTGACGTTCTTCGGCGAAGATTTTCGGCTTGTCTTGGAAATGACTCGGATGCAGGCGAATCAACAACTGCGAAGGCTGCGCCAGCGAATCCGATGAAACCAATTTTGCCAGCGCTTCGATGTTCGGGAAGTTCGGCGCAAAATGGACAAAACTGCTGGCGTACGAGATCAACTTGCGGTTGGGGTCAAGCCCGTGCAATTTGAAATATTCGTCGCGCGGCATGAGCCATTGTTTTCGGAAATATCCATCATACGACGGGATGCCGCCGATGTTCACATGGTCGGGGTTCCAGTCCGAGCCGAGCACCATTTCGTCTTTTTGCAATTGAGACCAGCACGTTGCCCACTGCACGTCCGCGCCAGAGACGTTGTACGACGATGAATTGTCCCAGCCGACGATGACGGTCATGTTTGGGATGCCACGACGCGCAGACTCACGCAGGAGGTAGCGATCCATGCGCCAGCCGGGAGTGGAGGCGATGACCATGTCAGGTTGGTACTTTTCAAAGAGGTCAGTGTACAGGCTCGGGGTAGGGGTGAAGCGATTTTGCATTCGCACTAAAAGTTTGCGCGCCCAGGAAAAATTTCGCAACAACAAAATCATCAACATGGACGGAATCCAAATCCCCAGACGGAATTTCCAGCCGTTTTCCGTCCAGACCTCCCAGATGTGGCTATCCATGGCTTCGGTGTTGATGCGGCGCGACCCGCCCACGCGGCGCAGGTAGGCAAGTAACCATTGCATACGCGGTTGGAAAGTAGTGGCGAATTGATTCGCCCGCTTTAATCGCAAGCCTTCAAAAGTGAGCCCGGGTTGCGTGAAGCGTTTTGCGAGTTGCGTTTTGATCTCGTCATCGGTGAGAACGATGATTTCCACGCCCGCTTGAAGCAGAGTCGAAACGACATCGCTTTGCAGGAAGTAGATGATTGCCATGCCGTGGTCGGCGGAGATGAAGATTCTTTTCGTCATTTCGTTGGATGGTCGAGTAGTCAAGTAGTTGCAAAGAGACCAGACCCGCTTCGTTTCAACGACGCATGGAGATAAAATACCCGTGCTATTTTACGAAGCCCTGCGGACTGGGGTATATGTCGAAGACATTGGTATTTTAGCACGGTGGGTTTTACCCCCGTGCGATGCCGAAGCGTGGTTTTGTCTCATTGGGCAGGATTCGTTCACAGCCGCGCGGCGACGGGTTGATTTTGTTTCAAGGGCATTCTCTACGCTGGTTGCCCGCGCGGGGATAAAATCGCCCGCGCTATTTTACCAAGCCTGTCGAGACAGGCTCGCCCTAATGCGGCAGGCTATTCCACCAATTCCATCGCTTTAATCAACGTTCCTTTGGCGTGATGTTCCTTTTGCCTGTGGATGTAATTCACCACGCTCGCTAAATTTTTCTCGCCAAAAGACAACACACCGTATTCATTCTGCCAATAAAAATTGTGATGTGGAAATACAACATGATTGATCGCATGTGAACTATTGCCTTTGACCTCGCCAATGAATCGCGCCAGGGATATTTTCGGCGGAACGGTGACGGCAACGTGGACGTGATCTTCAATTCCACCCACAGCATGGACAATGCCCTCCAACTCAATGGCTTTTGCGGCGATGATGCTGTGCAATTCCGATTCGAATTCCGGGAGGATGATCGGCTCACGGTTTTTGGTTCCCCATATAAAATGGTAGAAGAGACGATAGTATGACATGGGATATCCTATTAAATGCAGGTCGAAGACCTTTGTATATCAGCACGGTGGATTTCATTCCCGTGCGGCGCCGGGGCGTGGATCAATCTAATTGAAACAGGAATCATTTTCAGACGCGGTGTTGCGAATGGATACGGTACACGCCTCTGGGAATTGATTCTGTTTCGATGGGCATTGTTCGCGCTGTTGGATTGCGCGGGGATCAAATCGCCCGCGCTCACGTACGAAGCCCTTCGGGCTAACCAATCCCATTTCCAAACGGATCGCGTTCATCCACCAAAATCGTCCCTTCGGACATGACCCACGCTTCGCCCGTGATTGTTGGGATGATTCGGTTATCCTGAATCTGGATACTGCCCTCGAAGATACTGCCGACGACGCTTTGTTGTTTCCAGATTTGATTTTCTTTTAATTTTCCATCGCCATATAAACAAGCGAGTTTTGCGCTCGTTCCTGTTCCGCACGGGGAGCGGTCGTAAGCCTTGCCGGGACAAAGGACGAAGCTTTTGCTGTCCGCTTCGGGTGTGGATGCGAATAATTCAACGTGGTCAATTTCAGCGCCGTTCGCGCCGGTGATGCCTTTGGCGGTGAGTTGCTCGCGGATGCGCCATGAGAAATCGGTGAGTGATTCCAAGTTTTGCATGGACACGTCCATACCGTGGTCGTGGACGAGGAAGAACCAGTTGCCACCCCATGCCACGTCGCCGTGGATGGTTTTGCCGTCTATTTCGATGGGGATGTGATGCAAATGGCGATAGGCGGGGATATTTTTGACGGAGACTTTGTTGGGATATATGTCGTTGCGAGGGCGTTCTTGTTCTTTGCCCGAAGCAACCTCCTCATTAATTGGGAGATTGCTTCGTCGCTTCGCTCCTCGCAATGACATGGGATGGAGAGTTGCTTCCACCACCCCAACGGGAGTTTCGACACGAATAATTCCAGGTTGGACTTTACCTAAATACGCCAAAGATGCGATCAAGCCAATCGTGCCGTGTCCGCACATGCCGAGGTAGCCGACGTTGTTGAAGTAGATGACTCCGAACTGACAGGCCG
>JBBIUO010000053.1:12647-15358 GCA_037440205.1 Chloroflexota bacterium | reverse complement strand
ACATGAAGGAGGGGCAGGGTCAAATTTTAATGTCGTTGCGAGGGGGCCGCAGGCCGTCGAAGCAATCTTTTGTTGCCTGGAGATTGCTTCGGCCGCTTCGCTTCCTCGCAATGACATTATTGAAATGTGGAAGCAATTCTCGAATGAATATTTTTCTGGTACACTCTAGCCGTTCAAACAATCATTCGCGGCGGGGAAGCCCGTTTTTGAGGAGACCGATTTATGGCAAAATCACGTTCTGACCAAATGGTGGATCGCCTTCGCAACATGCAGGCGGCCGCCCCCGACATCGAAGCATCCGCCGTCGTTTCTGTGGACGGCCTCATCATGGCATCGGCTTTGCAACAGGGCGTGGAAGAAGACCGTGTCTCGGCCATGTCGGCGGCCATGTTGAGCCTCGGCGAACGCATTTCCAGCGAGCTGGGGCGCGGCGGGCTGGATCAGGTGTACATCAAGGGCGATAAGGGTGCCATTGTGTTGACCGCCATCGGCGAGGAGGCCGTGCTCACCGCCATGTCGCGGCCAGACGGCAAACTCGGCATGATCTTCCTCGAAATGAGACGCGCCGCCGAAGACCTGGTAAAGCTGGTCGGATGAACAGAAAGAAATTTTTTCACCCCAATTGTTCGTAACCCCGGAATGGGGAGGGCTTAAACGCCCTCCCCATTCTCTTTTGTTAATCCGTCCTGAGCGGAGACGAAGGACAGGTACGATGCAGGCGTCCTTCGACTACGCACAGGGCGAATTCTGGAAAGGAAAATTATGACCACAAAATATTTATTTTTCACCGGCGGCGTTGTTTCATCGGTTGGCAAGGGCGTGACCGCCGCCGCAATGGGTTTGCTTTTGAAGGAGCGCGGTTTCAATATCGCGGTTCAAAAACTGGACCCGTACATCAACGTTGACCCCGGCACGATGTCGCCGTATCAGCACGGCGAGGTGTACGTGCTCGACGACGGCGCGGAAACCGACCTCGATCTTGGTCACTACGAAAGATTCATTGACAACCGTCTGAGCAAGGTCAGCAATTTCACCACCGGGCAGGTCTATGCCGAGACCATCGCCAAGGAGCGGCGCGGGGATTTTCTCGGCGGGACGATTCAAGTCATTCCGCACATCACCAACGAGATCAAGCGCCGCATCGGTCTTGCCGCAAAAGAGACCGGCGCGGAGATCATGATCCTCGAAGTCGGCGGGACGGTCGGCGATATCGAGTCACAGCCGTTTCTCGAAGCACTGCGCCAACTCCGCAATGAAGTGGGGCGCGAAAATTGTCTCTTCGTGCATGTGACGTGGCTCCCCACCATCGGGGCGACCGGTGAAATCAAGACGAAGCCGACCCAGCATTCGGTGGCGGCGTTGCGCTCCATCGGTATTTCGCCAAACGTCATCATCGCCCGCGCCGATCAGGACGTGGATAAAAGTCTGTGTGAAAAAATCGCCCTCTTCTGCGACGTGGAAAGGAATGCGGTCATCCCAATGAAAACAGCGGACGTGTTGTACGAAGTCCCCCTGCTTCTCGAAAAACTCGGTGTGGGCGATCTCGTGCTCAGCAAACTTGGTCTGGAAGCGAGGCGCAAACCGAATATGCGTCCGTGGAAGAAACTTGTGGAGGATGTCCGCAAGCCGAAGCCTTCGGTGAAAATTGCGCTCGTCGGAAAATATGTCGAGTTGCAGGATGCGTACATGTCGGTGCGCGAGGCGCTCAAACATGCCGCGCTTGCAAACGGTGTGGAAGCCGAAATCGACTGGGTGCATTCCGCCGATCTCGAAAAGGACAAAGGCTGGGAGATCGTCAAAAAAGCGGATGCCGTGCTTGTACCGGGCGGCTTCGGTTCACGCGGCATCGAAGGCAAGGTGATGGCGGCGCGTTACGCCCGCGAAAACAAGGTGCCGTATCTCGGTCTGTGTTTGGGGATGCAGGTGATGTGCATCGACTTTGCGCGAAACGTGCTCGATCTCGAAGAAGCCAATTCATCGGAATTTGATCGAAGCACGGAACACCCGGTCATTGATTTGATGATCGACCAGCGTTCGATCACTGATATGGGAGGAACCATGCGCCTCGGACTTTACCCGTGCCTGCTCCAAAAGGGGACGAAGGCCGCCGCCGCTTATGGAGTCCCCAAAGTGGACGAGAGGCATCGTCACCGCTTTGAGTTCAACAACGCCTACCGCACCGACTTTGAAAAGCACGGCATGGTGTTCTCAGGCCTCTCCCCCGATAGCAGATTGGTCGAGATCGTTGAACTGGTTGACCATCCCTACATGGTGGCGAGTCAATTCCACCCGGAGTTTTTGTCGCGTCCCATGCGGCCGCATCCGCTGTTTGTGGGTCTGCTGAAGGCGGCGAAGGAGAGGGCGAAGAAGTAATTGGAGATTGGTAATTGGTAATTCGGTGGTCGAGTAGTTTCGAGCCGTTCTTTGGCGAGGAACGTATCAAGACCACAAGTAAGCAGTGACCAGTAATCAGTGAAGGGAAAAAGTGGCGCGGAGGTGTTTGGGGGAGGCTTCTGCACCTTTTGTTTGTACGCAAATTGTGTCAGATACTCTGCTCCCTGCGCCGGGGACAGCGGCTTGAGCATCTACGAATAAAAATCCCCGCCTTGCGACGGGGATTTTTTGACGAACGGTTGCGGATTACACACCGCTGAGGCTGGAGTTGACTTTGCTGAATACGTTGCCGATGATCGGGCCGAGGATCATGAGGG
>JBBIUO010000053.1:0-12637 GCA_037440205.1 Chloroflexota bacterium | reverse complement strand
GCGCGGGTCGGCGGGCGGATAGGTGATGAGCGCGAGGATCATGAGGGCGGCGATCACGACGATGGCGACCAAAACGAGAATTAGAGCGTATTCAACAAGACCCTGACCTTTTTCCTTGGGTGAAAATAACATTGTCGTAGTCTCCTTTCTTCTGAATTTCCTGGATAGGTCTGCCAGGATTGATTGTATTTTACACGGTCTGCGAAATAAGACAAGAGGGTAGAAAGCCATTTCCCTAACAGTTATGTTAACCTTACGAGATTGAAAACACGAGGAGCATCATTCTGTTTTCTGGACGATTCCCAAATTTTCCGCGCGGCTTCGCAGGGATGCGATCAGACTCGAATACACACGTTCCTTATGTTCCTTGTTTCCAAAATAATCCACGTATTGATATTTCAGCAGCATGTCGGGCACGTCGCAGTGATCGATGCGGATGGGGATGATGAAGATCGTCCCTTCGGGTTTTTCGGCGGCAGTATCGAGCGCAAGTTTCAACTCTTTTTGGAAGAATCCTTCGGAGGCTACGGCAACCTTCGAGAGGAAAACGATCACTGCATGAGATTGTCTCACGGCGTTGATCACACTAGCCTGCCAGACTTGACCGGGGAGAATATCCTCTTCGTCGAACCATGGGTCGATCCAGCCTTCGGCTTTGAGCCGCTGGCTGAATTCGCGGACGATTGTTTGATTCTCCTTGGCGTAACAGAGAAACGGGATGAGTTTGTTTTGGGCGGGTTTGGAATTCCCCAGATTTTCTTGCGTCATGATGTCTGCTCCGAGCGATTTGATTGCGGGGATTATATCGCAATCACCCATCAGGTACTCTGTTCAATGCGGAAACCGCCATCGGCGTGGATCAAGTCAAATGAACGGAAGCAGTTTCCAGGTCAGGTGGGAACGGCATGAAAATCGCCTGAAAAACTCGACGGGCGTCAATCCCGCTCGAAATGCGATTATACTTAATGCGTAACTTCACAAACACTCAGGAGTCAACAATGGACACTACGATTGAAAGCATCTCCGCGCTCGAGATTCTCGATTCGCGCGGCAACCCCACTGTGGAAGTGGAAGTGGCTTTGATGGATGGCGCTTGGGGCCGCGCGGCGGTTCCTTCGGGCGCTTCGACCGGTGAACACGAAGCGTTGGAAATGCGCGACGGCGACAAGAAACGTTATCTTGGGAAGGGTGTGTCGCAGGCCGTTGCCAACGTGAACGGCGTGATCGCGGATGCATTGTTTGGCTGGGATGCCTCCGACCAAAAGGGAATTGACAATGAACTGCTCTCGCTCGACGGCACACTGAACAAATCCAAACTCGGCGCGAATGCGATTTTAGGAGTCAGCCTCGCGGCGGCAAAGGCTTCCGCAAATTCGTTTGGGATGCCCTTGTATCGGTATCTCGGCGGTGTGTATGCACATGTTCTGCCTGTGCCGATGATGAATGTTCTGAACGGCGGCGCTCATACCTCCTGGCAAAGCACCGACATGCAGGAATTCATGGTGATGCCGTTCGGCGCACCGTCGTTTGCCGAAGGCCTGCGCTGGGGCGCCGAGATTTATCACGCATTGAAATCCGTGTTGAAGGAAAAAGGTTACGTTACGCTGGTGGGCGATGAAGGCGGTTATGCCCCGTCGCTCAAGGCAAACAACGAGGCCGTCGAAGTCATCCTTGCCGCAATCGAAAAAGCCGGTTTCAAAGCAGGCCGGGGCAAAGACGTGGCGCTTGCGCTCGATCCCGCCGCTTCCGAACTTTACGACGAGAAGACGAAGAAATACAACCTTCGCAAAGAAGGCAGGGAATTAACCGGCGAACAAATGGTGGAACTCTGGGCTAAATGGATCAAGGATTACCCCATCGTTTCCATCGAAGATGGACTCGCGCAGGATGACTGGGATTCGTGGAAGTTGATGGTAAAGGAGTTGGGAGACAAGATTCAGATCGTCGGTGACGATTTGCTTGTGACCAATCCTGAGCGTGTGCGCAGGGCGATTGCGGAAAACGCGGCAAATGCCCTGCTCGTCAAAGTCAACCAGATTGGCTCGCTGACAGAGACCATCGAAGCCGTTGATCTTTGCCATCGCGCTGGGTGGCGCGCCGTGACCTCGCACCGCTCCGGCGAAACCGAAGATTCCACCATTGCAGACCTGGCCGTTGCGCTCAACACCGGGCAGATCAAAACGGGAGCGCCTGCCCGCTCCGACAGGGTTGCGAAATACAACCAATTGCTTCGCATCGAAGCGGAACTGGGGACGGAGGCAAAATATGCAGGCTGGGACGCCTTGAAAGCGAAGTAATTTCACAGGGCAGAGAACGGAAACATTCTCTGCCCTTATTTTTTTTGGGAGGGACGAATGTCCAAGGATATTGAAAGATATTTGCAAAACCGCCAAAAGGAAATAGACGGAGCGGCATTGTATCGTGTGCTGGCTGAAACCGAAAAACAATCCCAAATGGCTGAGGTCTACAAGCGCCTCGCCGCAAGCGAGGAAAAACATGCCGCCGCATGGGAGAAAAAACTGGAGGAATTGAAGGTCACGGTTCCGCCGCGCAAACCAACCTGGCGGGCGAGGACAATGATCTGGCTGGCGCGAAGATTTGGTCCGCAATTTGTTTTGCCAACCATTACAGGGAACGAAAAGGCAGACAGCCGGGCTTATGATGGTCAGTCGGATGTGGAAGCGAGTGAGTTCTCGCGCGATGAAAAATCCCACGCGCGGATGCTGGCAATGGCCTCCCATTCCACCGGTGGTTTGGCCGGCGGGAGTGTGGCTCAATTGGAAGGACGTCATCGCGCAAGCGGCGGGAATGCCCTGCGGGCGGCGGTGCTTGGCGCAAACGATGGGCTTGTTTCAATTTTGAGTCTGGTCATGGGAGTGGCCGGGGCAACCAACTCAAACAGCGATGTGCTGATTGCCGGCCTGGCTGGCTTGCTGGCGGGAGCAGGATCCATGGCGCTGGGCGAATGGCTGTCTGTGCAGAGTTCACGCGAGTTGTACGAACATCAAATCAAAATAGAGGCGGAGGAAATTGCAGAAAGCCCGGAGGAGGAACAGGAGGAATTAGCCCTGATCTATCAATCCAAGGGGCTGCCTGTTGAGCGCGCCCGCGAACTTGCCTCGCATATGATGGCAGATAAAGGTAGTATTCTCGATACGCTTGCGCGCGAAGAATTGGGAATTGACCCGGAGGAACTCGGTGGCTCGGCGTACGAAGCGGCCTTTACATCGTTTTTCCTTTTTGCAGTGGGCGCAATCTTCCCGATCTTCCCGTTCCTGTTTTGGTCTGGGGCAACGGCGATCTACATCAGCCTCGTTGTCAGCGGGGTTGGGCTGTTCATTATCGGTGCGGCCATCACATTGATGACGGGTCGCAGTGTCTGGTATTCGGGGATGCGGCAGGTGCTGGTTGGGCTTGCGGCGGCGGCACTCACCTACGGAATTGGAAAATTGATCGGCGTGTCGCTGGCGTAGGCGGAAAAACTCAAGGCGCCGATTCTGTCAATTAACGAGAAGCAGGTTCAAGGTCCGTGTGAAGCGGTTCTTGAATCTGCTTTATTTTTCCGTCATAGATTTTTTAAGTTGACAAAGTTGTTAGAATGGTTATAATTAGTTTGTTGCTCCAACATACTAACTCGCATGAAAAAAAGTACCGCCGACCAAACGTTTGTGCGCGAAATAAACCTCTCAACGGTTTTGAGGCTGATCCACACACAGTCTCCGATTTCACGCGCGCAAATTGCTGTGGCGACCGGGTTGAATAAATCCACTGTTTCGAGTCTTGTAGATGAATTACTCGCCCAAAACCTGATCCACGAGACGGGAAGCAACTCCGGGGCAACCGGCCGTCCTGCAACATGGCTTGAGATCAATCCACAGGCGGGCATGATTATCGGCGTGGAATTGGGTGTGGATTTTGTTTCCGTTGCCGTGACCGATCTGCTGGGAAACATCTGTTGGAGATGCAAGGAGGATGCAGACCCGGCAGAGGACCAGAATAAGGTGATCGAGCAAACGCTGAGGATCGTCTCCAATGCGATGGCCGCCAACAACGGGAAGAACTCGGGCTTTTTGGGACTCGGTCTTGCCACGCCCGGAACTGTTGACTTGGACAAAGGGGAATTGATCTTCGCCCCGAATTTGAACTGGCGAAACGTACCATTTGGAAAGATATTTTCCGAACAGACAAAATTAAAAGTATTCATCGAGAACGATGCAAACGCCGCCGCAATCGCCGAGCACCTGTTTGGAACTGCGCGTGACAGCAAGGATTTTCTTTTTGTTTTCGCAGGGGTCGGCATTGGCGGCGGGCTGTTCCTGAACGGCAGGTTGTATCGCGGCAAGAATGGGTACGCGGGTGAGATCGGCCACTCCCCCATCACAGCCGAGCCATCGAACAATATCTGTCATTGCGGGAATCGCGGGTGCTGGGAAACGTACGCCAACCAGCATTCGATCATTCAGCGGATGCAGGCGCGCCTTGAAACCAAGCAAAGCAGTATTGTGCCCAAATTAATGACGGAACAAAAATCCCCGCTGACCATTCCCCTCATCAAACAAGCCGCGGACTCCAACGATGCGGAAGCAAGGGAATCCTTCATGGAAGCCGGCCACGCCATGGGACAGGGTTTCGCAAGCCTGGTCAATATCTTCAACCCTGAAAAAATAATCCTGGGCGGGCCATTGAGCATCGCGGGAGATTACCTGCTCCCGGCCATCAAAGAGGCGATGAACCGTCATGCCTTTGCGGAAATAGATCAGCAAGCCGAGGTCCTGCTTTCTCCATTCGGCCCCGATGCAAGTTTGATTGGCGCCGCCGCGATCGTCGTGAACGATATCCTGTTGCACCCGATTGACATCGAAAGGAGGTGATACAGAAAAGAAAGTACATAATTCCCGTCCAATGTCCCGCAACCTTTATTTCATTCATATAAAAAGGAGAAGAAAACATGTCGAACAAGATTTTGTACAGGTTACTGACTGTACTCATGGTAGCCATGGTGTTGCTTTCCGCCTGCGGTCCAAAACCGACCGCAGCGCCATCCCTGGCTGTTGGCATCGTCCTTCCGACGAAGGATGAACCCCGCTGGATCCAGGATGAGACCCGTTTCAATGACGCGCTCACAGCCGCCGGCTATGACGTTGAAATTCTGTTCAGCCAGGGCGATTCCGCAAAGGAAAAAGCCAACGTTGAAGCCTTGATCTCCAAGGGCATCAAGGTCCTCATCATCTGCCCGCAGGACGGAACTGCCGCCGCGGCCGCCGCTGAAGCCGCCCGCGCCGCCGGGGTCAAGGTCATTTCCTACGACCGCCTGATCCGCGATACCGACGCAGTGGATTACTACGTGACCTTCGACAGCGTTGCCGTGGGCGAAGCCCAGGCGCAATATCTGGTGGACAATGCCTCCGGTTCCGACAACCCGCTCTACATTTACGCGGGCGCCGCTTCCGATAACAACGCCTTCCTCTTCTTTGAAGGCGCCTGGAACGTCCTCCAGCCCAAGATCGCCGACGGCACCTTCGTCATCAAGAACTCCAGCGAAGCCGTCGCCCTGCAAGACAAGGCCACCCTCACCCGCGATGAAATGTCCAAGATCATCGGCCAGGTGACCACCGATTGGAAATTCGACGTTGCCAAGAACCTCGCCGAAGCCAACCTGACCGCCGCCTCCGCCGCCGACAAGGGTGATGTGTTCATCCTCGCCCCGAACGACGGCACCGCCCGCTCGATTGCCGATGCCTTTGCCGCCGACGCCGATGTTTCCAGCTACGTGGTCACCGGCCAGGATGCAGAGGAAGCCTCCGTCCAATACATCATTGACGGCAAGCAATCCATGACCGTTCTGAAGGATGTCCGCACGCTGGTCGCTGACGCCATTGCCGCGGCAGTTGCCTACCTCAAGGGCGGCGCTCCCGAGAAGACCACCACCTACAACAATGGCAAGATCGAAGTTCCCGCCAAGCCGTCTGAGGTGATCACGGTTGACAAGTCCAACGTCAAGGCCGCCATCATTGACTCCGGCTACTGGCCTGCCAGTGACTTTACCGGTCTGGAAGAAGGCGCCGCTCCTGCCGGCCCCACCGGACAGGTTGAAGTGTTCTCGTGGTGGACTGGCGGTGGCGAAGCCGCCGGCCTCGAAGCCATGATTAAGGTCTTCAGCGCCCAGTATCCCGATGTTGAATTCGTCAATGCCGCTGTGGCTGGCGGCGCCGGCACGAACGCGCGCGCGCTGTATTGGCCACCCGTCTCCAGGCTGGCGATCCGCCGGATAGCTGGCAGGGTCATGCAGGTCAGGAATTGATCGGCACCTATGTCGCCGGCAAACAGATTGAACCGCTGAACGATCTTTACGACGCCGAAGGCTGGCTCGCTGTCATGCCTGAGACTCTCATCCCGCTGATTTCGCAGGATGGCAACATCTACTCCGTACCGGTTAATATCCACCGCGCAAATGTGCTGTGGTACAACCCCGGCCTGCTCGAAGCCAACGGTGTGGAAGTTCCCACCACCATGGATGAGTGGTTCGCCAGCGCAGGCGACGATGGGCATCCGCGGCCGAGAGTCCGGCTGGCAGCGCGTGCGCCGTCAGCGCGATGATCGGGATCGGTCGGGTACCGGGCGCTCGCTTCAGACGCCGGCGTTCAACCCCTTGCCCTCGGTGAACAGTGGACCAAGATGCACTTGATGGAAACCGTTCTGCTCGGCTCCCTCGGCGCCGATGCCTACAACGGTCTCTGGGATGGCACCACCGACTGGGCCAGCCCCGAAGTGACAGCCGCCCTCGAAAACTACAAGAAGGTGCTCACCTACGCCAACACCGACTCCGCCTCTCTCAGCTGGCAGGATGCCGCGCAGTTGGTCGTCAATGGCGATGCAGCCTTCAACGTCATGGGCGACTGGGCTGAAGGCTACTTCCGCGAATTGGGCAAGACCCCGAACACCGACTACGGTTGGGCGCCTGTTCCCGGTTCCGTTGGTGTGTTCCAATTCCTGTCCGACTCCTTCGTGCTGGCTGTTGGCGCGCCCGATCCGGAAGGCGCCATGGCCTGGCTGAAGATCGCCGGTTCCAAGGAAGGCCAGGAAGCGTTCAATCCTGTGAAGGGCTCCATCTGCGCCCGCACCGATTGTGACAAGTCCCTGTTCGGTGTATATCTCCAATCCGCCATGGATGACTGGTCGTCCAACACCGTTGTCGGTTCATTGACTCACGGCGTGGTTGCCAACGACTCCTGGAAGACCGAGATTGACACCGCCCTCGGCCTGTTCATTGCAGACCAGAACGTGGAAACATTCCAGGCCGCGCTCGTTGCCGCCTGCGCCAGTTCCGGCCCCTGCAAGTAAATCTTAGTGTTAGAATCGTTGAGGCTCCGCATTCTACGCGCGGGGCCTCAACCCCAAAAAGACCCCCAAAGGAATTCCAGTACTTTCAACACCAAATCAAGAGAAGACCTTTGGGGTTCTGTTCAATAAAGAGGCCAGCCATGAATAGAGATAGAGACCGCTTTCTCAATATCGTGCTCGTATCGCCTTCCATCCTGGCAGTATTGATCTTCATTTACGCGTTCATCGGCTGGTCTGTGCGCGTATCGCTGAGCAAGTGGAAGGGACTCACCGCCGACTACACGTGGAACGGAATAAAAAATTATCTCGATCTTTTTGCCGATCCGCGTTTCCACGTTGATATTCGCAACACCCTGATCTTTACGGGGGTCTTCGTTGCAGGCAGTATTTTGCTCGGTTTTTTTCTCGCCGTATTGCTCGATCAGGGCTTAAAAGGCGAGGGCTTTTTCCGCAGTTTATTTCTGTTTCCCATGGCCATTTCCTATATCGTGACGGGTACCGTCTGGCGTTGGTTGATGAATCCCGCCACCGGCTCGCGCACCAGCGGGTTGAACCTGTTGTTCCATTACATGGGATTGGATTCCCTGATAAACGCATGGCACACCACTCCCACCTGGGGGATTGCGGCGATTGCGCTGGCGGCCATCTGGCAGATGTCTGGTTACACCATGGCGCTTTACCTGGCCGGTCTGCGCGCGGTCCCGCAGGAACTTCGGGAGGCCGCGCAAATTGACGGGGCAAACGAGCTTCAAATCTATCGCTACATCATGATTCCCCTGCTTTCGCCGGTGACGTTGTCAGTACTGATTATTCTCGGGCACATGTCGCTGAAGGTATTCGACCTGATCATCGCCATCGCCGGCAAGCAACTTCCGCTCGATGTGCCGGCAATCTACATGTGGCAGGCCACATTCGACGGTCTGTTTTACGGACGCGGGGCTGCAATCGGTATATTGTTGTTGATAAGTGTCGCAGTCCTTATCATCCCCTACATCCGCTACACCCTCAAGACGGAGACGGAACAATGAAAACCAATCTCCGCATCGGCAAATACTGGCTTTACATTCCCCTGATCGCAATGGCGATCTTTTACCTGCTTCCGATGTATGTGATGCTGGCGACAGGCTTCAAGAGCTTCGACGAAATTGACCTGAAGACCATGTGGAACCTGCCTCATGGTATTGCCTTCGACAACTACATTGAAGCCTATACCAAGCTTTCGCCCTTCCTTTGGAACAGTTTTTTGATGGTCATCCCCGCCACCTTGATCTCATCCATGCTTGGCTCTTTGAACGGCTTTATCCTTGCCAAGTGGAAATTCCGCGGTGCGGACGTCATCTTCCCGATCATCCTGTTCGGGATGTTCATCCCCTATCAGAGCATTCTGATTCCCCTCGTTCAATTCATGAACGCGGTTGGCATAACAGGATTGCCCGGCCTGGCAATGGCGCACATCATCTACGGCATTCCAATCACCACGCTCACCTTCCGCAACTACTATGCCAGCCTGCCGCAGGAACTGCTCGAAGCGGCAAAAATAGACGGAGCCAGCATGCTCGGCATTTACCGTTACATCCTTCTGCCTATTTCCATTCCAAGTTTTGTCGTCGTGCTGATCTGGCAATTCACTTCGGCTTGGAATGATTTTCTCTTCGCGGTGGTGCTGACCGGCAATACCGAATGGCCGATCACCGTTGCGCTCAACAATATGGCGGGAAGCCAGATCATCGCCTGGAATGTGCAAATGGCCGGGTCCCTGCTTGCCGCGCTTCCCACATTGCTTGTTTACATTTTCCTGGGACAATACTTCCTGCGCGGCCTGCTGGCCGGCTCGCTAAAGGGATGAGTGTGATTTTCGAGAATGCGTTTTCAGAATCGATTCAACCATATTGATTTGGAGTAGTGACCGCAATGACAACTCCCATTTTGGAAATGAAGAACATTATCAAGGAATTTCCCGGCGTGAAGGCTCTGAACAATGTCAGTTTTCAGGTGGCCGAAGGGGAAATTCATTGCCTTGTCGGTGAAAATGGAGCGGGCAAATCCACCCTGATGAAGGTGCTAAGCGGGGTTTATCCGCACGGGTCTTATTCCGGCAATATCCTGTTCGGCGGGAAAGTACAGGAATTCAGGAGCATCAGCGACAGTGAAAAGGCGGGAATCGCCATCATTTACCAGGAGCTGGCCCTCGTCCCGGAAATGACCGTTTACGAGAACATCTTCCTCGGCCATGAAATCAAATCGGGGTTCACGATCAATTGGAACGAGACTGTCAAACGGGCGCGGGAAATGCTGAAAAAAGTACGGCTGGATGTGAACCCCGAGGAAAAGATCAAAGACCTGGGAGTGGGAAAACAGCAGTTGGTCGAGATCGCAAAAGCGCTGAGCAAGGACGTGAAGTTATTAATCCTGGACGAGCCTACATCCGCTTTGAACGAAGACGACTGCGAAAACCTGCTCAACCTTCTGCGCGACCTCAAAAAGCATGGCGTCACTTGTATTTTGATCTCCCACAAACTGAAGGAAGTGATCCGGATCGCCGACTCTGTAACGGTCCTGCGCGACGGCCAGACAATTTGCACGCTTTCCGCCCAGAAAGGCGAAGTCTCGGAGGGTGCGCTCATCAAACACATGGTGGGGCGCGAGATCGACAATATCTACCCCAGAAGAAGCAATAAGAACTTTGGAGAGGTCACGCTCGAGGTCAAAAATTTAAGCGCCTATGATCCTTCCATCGGAAGAAATATTCTGAAGGATGTGTCGTTCCATGTGAGGAAGGGTGAAATTGTGGGCTTTGCCGGCCTGATGGGATCGGGAAGGACCGAACTCGCTCACAGCATTTTCGGGAATCCGGACGGCTACCACATCAACGGAGAAATGTTCGTGCGGGGCAACCGGGAAAATTTCAGCCACCCGCAGGATGCGATCAGAATGGGAGTTGCCTACGTCACAGAAGACCGAAAGGGCAACGGACTCATCCTCATCCAGGACGTAAAACAAAATATCACGCTTGCCAACTTGCGGGAAATCGCCCGGCGCGGCGTGGTCAACAACAATGACGAAGTCAAGGTTGGGAACGAATACAAGGGTTCGCTCAACATCAAAACACCGAGCATCGAGCAAAGAGTGGCGAATCTCAGCGGCGGCAATCAACAGAAAGTATCGCTGGGCAAATGGCTGTTCGTCAAGCCCGAGGTATTGATCCTGGACGAACCCACGCGCGGAATTGACGTCGGCGCCAAATATGAAATTTACACGATCATGAACCGCCTGGTGGAACAGGGGATGAGCATCATCATGATCTCATCCGAACTGCCCGAGATCCTGGGCATGAGCGACCGGGTCTACATCGTTTCCGGGGGCAGGATCACCGGCGAGATGCCCATCGAAGAGGCTACACAGGAAAAAATCATGCAAAAGGCAACGAATTGAGGAGCGCGCCATGACATTTTTCAAAGATCTGCAAAAACTGCTGGGACAAAATATCCGTGAATACGGCATGTACATCGCCCTGTTCGTCATCATGGCGATCTTCACCGTCACCACAAACGGCATCTTCATTTCATCGCGCAATATCAGCAACCTGATCAACCAGACCGGATACATTGCGGTGCTTGCAGTTGGCATGACGTTGGTCATCGTCATCCGGCACATTGACCTTTCGGTCGGTTTCCTTTCGGGGTTTCTCGGGGCGCTTGCGGCCATTGCCATGGCGGATCCCAAAGTCATCAGCGGCGGCCTGCACCTTCCGGTATGGGTGGTCATCCCTCTCGTGCTGGCGCTTGGCATCCTGGCCGGAGTGATCACCGCTTTCCTTGTGGCAAACCTCGGCATTCCAGCATTCGTCGCAACACTGGCCGGGTGGTTGGGATACAGAGGCGCATTGCAACTGGTAACCGCCGGGACCGGCACCATCATCATTGCCGATGAAACGTTCAACGCGCTGAGCAATGCCTTTATTCCCGATATTCCCAACCTGGACTTTTTACCCGGAAAACATAAACTAACCCTCATCCTCGGGTTTATTGCCATTGTCCTGCTCGTCATCAGCCAGATCAGGGATCGCAAGACAAAACAGGCCTATAACTTTGAAATCCTGCCTGCAGACATGTTCATTTTGAAACTGGTATTCATGTCGGCCCTGCTGGCTGGCATTACCTGGATCATGGCCGGGTACAACGGCCTCTCGTGGACGGTCGTCATCGTGCTAACGGTCGTCGGGATTTACGACTTCATTACCTCACAAACTGTGCTGGGCAGGCATATTTACGCGCTTGGCGGCAACCCGGAAGCCGCCCAGCTAAGCGGCGTCAGCATCAAGAAAATTACCTACATTGTGTTTGGTTCTATGGGCATGCTTTCGGCATTGTCCGGCATCTTGTACGCCTCCCGCTTCAAATCCGCCACAACAACGGCCGGACAATTGTTTGAATTGGATGCCATCGCGGCCGCCTTTATCGGCGGCGTATCACCGGCAGGCGGCATCGGCAAAGTGGTCGGCTCGCTGATCGGCGCGCTGGTGATGGGCTCCCTTTCGAGCGGCATGAACCTGATGGGCATAGATATTTCCATCCAATACATCGTCAAGGCCGCCGTACTCGCCATCGCAGTGATCTTCGACGTGGCAACCCGCAACAGGGGAAAATAAAAGAACGATCCAAACATGACGATACCGGCAATAACGCATCGTTCGATGCGTTATTGTTTTTTATGCCTGATAAAATAACCCATCATGCAAATCAAATCGTCGAACATTACCGTATTCCTCCTCACCGCAGGCTGTTTTCTATCCTTCTTCGTCTTCGGCTTTACCGACAACTTGAAAGGCCCCACCCTGCCTGCCATGATCGAAGAATTGGGCATCAGTTACGGCACAAGCGGAAACATCTTCTTTGGCGAATACTTTGGCTTTCTGATCACCTCGTTCATCGCGGGCCTGCTCGCCGACCGTTTCGGGCTAAAGGCAGTGCTTGCCTCCGCCGGTCTTCTGCTGGTGCTCGGCGTGGCCGGTTACAGTTCCTTTCAAAGCGCCTTGCTGCTCGGAGTTTCTCTTTTCGTCATCGGATTAGGCTTGGGCGCAATCGAACTCGGCGCAAACGCCGCCATTGTGGAAGCCCACCCGGAAAAAAGGGGGCTCTTTCTAAATCTCATGGCGGTCATGCACGGCCTTGGCTCATTGCTTGCGCCGCTTTTCGCTGGCTGGCTGTTTTCCATGAGTCTGTCCTGGCGCGGAATCTATCGCTGGGACATCGCGTTGATCGTGCTTTTCATTTTGCTATTCGTCCTTATTCGTTTC
>JBBIUO010000052.1:12423-15543 GCA_037440205.1 Chloroflexota bacterium | reverse complement strand
GGGCTTCTCGAACGGACTCTCGCGCCTTGTGGGTTTGCTCATGGCAGGCGTTGTCGCAGACGTGGCAACTCAACTGACCGGCAGTCCGCTGAACGGGTATCTCATCGTGTTCGGGATCGAAGCGTTGATGCTGCTGGTTGCCTCCTTCATGCTCACCCGCATTGACGTGGGTGTCTTCCGTGAGAATGCAGATGAACCGTCGTTTGCGGAAAAGGTTGCGCTGGCGGCAGAATAAACAAAAAGACCTATTTGCTCCGGCGCCGTCCCCGGCGACGGCGCCGGAGCGTGAGGATTTATGACCGACGAATGGCTTTCTCTCAGTGACGTGGCAAAGATATTGGGAGTGCATCCCGGTACGGTCAGGTCATGGTCTGACCGGGGCATATTGCCCACGCACAAAACACAGGGCGGACATCGCCGCTACAAGCGCAGTGAAATCTCCCTTTGGGCAGAATCAAGCCAAAGGTCGGGTGAGATCGAGCCGGAACGCATGATGCAGGAAGTCGTCAAAAATGTCCGTATGCAAATCTCGGAGGGACGCCTGCAAGTCGAATCCTGGTATCAAAAACTGGATGAGGATGCGCGCGCACAATATCGCCTGAGTTCGCGTTCGCTTTTTCACGGCATGATGATTTATATGACATCCAACGGCGCGGATGCTGAATCGGAGGCCTACGCCATCGGGTACGAATACGCTTCGCGGGCGCACCGCTACAGCCTGAGTTACGTGGATGCCGCCCGTGCATTTTTATTTTTCCGCGATACGTTGATCGAATCGGTCATCAAAGTTTGCAACGATGCGAAAATGCCCGCCTCACAGGCCTCACAGATGTACCGAAAGATACACACCTTCACCGACGAGATTTTGATCAGTCTCCTGCAAACCTATCAAACATTGGAGAAGGCCGGCCGCTGATGGATCGCCCGCAAAAATAATTTGAATATGAAACAACTCACCCCCAGGGATTACTTTGGGGTGAGTTGCTTTTTTGAAGTTGATTATCAGTGCCTCACGAAAACGTAGTAACGACTTCAGTCGTTCGGGTAAAGAGCGACTGAAGTCGCCACATCTACTGATTATCTTCTAATCGGCAGATGCGGGTGCGGTCTGTACAATGGCATCCTCAGGCTGGGGACGTGCGGCAAGGCGGAAACCCGCAAACATGAGGATCGCCGAGATCAATTCGCCGAGATACAGGTACTGACCATATCCAAGACGGGTTAACGAACTGGCGAACCCGATTGAAAGCGCCCCGGCCGCAATCAACACGTTGGCAATGACACGGTTTGGCATGATGCGCTTGCGCCAGAAAAGATAAGCAGACCAGATGGCCCCGCCAACCAGGGTGAACAAACCGTATATGTTGAAGAACGGCGTTGTGAGGCGCACCGAGGTGCCCAGGGGCAGAAGACCGCGAACGGCTGTGACCTCTCTGCCGCGGTATGTTGTAGTGATCGTCTGCGCGCCAGCGGGGATCTCCTGACCGGCCTCCAGCGCTTTTGTTCCGTACTGTTCACTGACCGGTTTATCTGTCGTGAAAATGGCCGTGTCGAGTTTGGGCATTGCCTGCAGCATGAGATAGGTCGCGAACAGGCTTCCAAGGACCAGCAATGCGGTTACAACATGTACCCATGATTTTTTCACGAGTAAATTCAATGTGCCATGTCCAAGCCATGCGGCATTCAACGCCGCACCGAAAAGGTACCACACAAAGAACATCCACTTATTCCACGCCAGGGACAGGTAGGCCTCGGCAAAACTTCCCGAGGCAAACATTGCCAGCCCGATGCTCCAGTAAAGAAAAGCGGGATTTCGGCGGACGAGATAGCGTTGGAAGACCCATACTGTAAACCCAAGCATGATCACAGTTGAAAAGAACGGAAGGATTTGATTGACGGACATATTTTTCTCCTCGAGATTAGAAATGGATAATTCCAAGCAGGACCCCCGCCGCGAATATCACCAACCCGATTGTTATAACCATCAACAGGAGCAGTAACGCGGGAACGACTTTTTCAAAAAGAATTGAATTCCTGGGAATGCGCGATTTGCTGTTTGTACGAATTTGTGCGGACATGGGGGCGCCCTTTCTATTCAAATAATGATTTGTCCTGTCTGTATTGTCTTCCTTTTTATTGAAACAACAATGGGAGTTTGCGCAGATTTTGATTAAAACTTTAAAAGAGTGGGTGGATTTGCCGTGATATATGTCATGCACACTGCTTACGATAATCACAGTTTTGAAGCGGGCGGGAATGATGGATCAGGGATCGCCCGCTGTAGACCGGTCGTTCAACGTGCCGCCTTTTCCCTCCTTTGTGTACTTCGTGTCCTTCGTGCTCAGGCTCTTTCCCGTTAATTAATCCAAGTTGCCACCTTGCGCAAATTGCACAAGTTTTAACGCGAAGGCGCGGAGTCGCAAAGGGAAAAACACCAAATCCTGGCGTCTTGGCGGCTTTGCGTTAAAAGTCTCGTTCAAAATCAGATCAAAATTCATAGGTGGCAACTTGAGTTAATTACGGAAGAGCCTCATTTGCTTGCGTCCACATATTACAGTGGTTATACTTGGACGCACCTATGCCTATCCCCTCAAAAATCGGGCGCTACGAAGTCAAATCGGAACTGGGCCGCGGCGGCATGGCAACCGTCTACCGCGCATTCGATCCCAGTTTCGACCGCGAAGTCGCCATCAAAGTCCTGCCGCGCGAGATGTTGCACGACCCGCAATTCAGAGGGCGTTTCGACCGCGAGTTGAAGATCGTTGCCGGATTGGAACATCCGTCCATCGTGCCGGTCTATGACGTGGGCGATGAAGGCGGCCAGCCGTATTTCGTCATGCGTTACATGACCGGCGGCTCCCTCGCGGATTTGATCGAAAAGGGGAGAATCTCCGTTCAGGATACCGCCCGCATCGTCGAACGGATCGCGCAGGGGCTGGACTATGCCCACAAAAAAGGCGTGGTACACCGCGACCTGAAACCCGACAACATCCTCTTCGATAACAACGGCGACCCATTCATCTCCGATTTTGGAATCGCCAAATTGACCGATTCCACCAGCGGCACCCTCACCGGAAGCGGGACGATTGGCACGCCCGCCTACATGAGTCCCGAACAGGC
>JBBIUO010000052.1:10196-12413 GCA_037440205.1 Chloroflexota bacterium | reverse complement strand
GAAAATTGATGGGCGCAGTGACATCTACGGGCTGGGTGTGATCGTTTATCAAATGTTGAGCGGTCACAAGCCATATAACGCCGATACACCCATGGCGGTCGCCGTCAAGCACGTCACCGATCCTGTCCCCAACATTCTGAGCATGGTCCCCAGCCTGCCCATCGAAGTGGACGGCGTCATCAAATTATCCATGGCAAAGAACAGGGATCAACGATATTCCACCGCGCTGGAAATGGCGAAGGCGTTGAACCTGGTTGCATTCGGCCGCGAAGGAAATACGAAGCCTGTCACAGGGGGCGCCACGCTCTTACAACAAAAAACCGCAGCACAGCCATCCCGCTCAAAGACCGGGTTCACCATGGTCGGCGCCGTTTTGTTGGTCGTGATCGTCGGGGTATTCCTGTTGCGCAATCAATTATTTGCCTCGCCGCAGGCAACGCCCACACTCGAAGTTGTTCCCACGACCACAACCGTCAAGACTCCAACCGAAGAAGCGACTCTCACCGCCGTGCCCGCCACAGCGACGATTGACCCCGCTTCGCTCCTCGCCCCGGCCTGCTCAGCCGAAATCGGCATTCCCACCCCGATTGTGAGAGAGACGAACAAAGCCTGCGTCATGAAGATTCCCTATACCTCGGTTTCCATTCCCGAAGGCGCAGCGTTCGAATCCATCAACCCTTCCCTGAAATGCGCCATCGAGACCACATCCGACGGAAAAAGCATCGTCGCCTGCACAGGCCGCCAACTCTATTCCTACGACTTGAAAGTTTGCGTGCCGCCCGTCGTTGCAAATGAGGACCTCAACAAATGCTCGGCTGATTCCGTCTTTCTCTCCGCCAATCAATGCTGCGCCCCCATCCCTGCGGATGGAGCGGGCTGTACCATCTTCAAAGTGGACCTGCGTGCCTGCCAGTGATTCTGGTTCATTGGGAATTTCCATGATAAGCCGCCATATTTGGCGCATACCGTAGGACAAATTGCCAATTTGTCCCACGCCTGCCAACCCATCACGGCGATTTCCCAGAGAGCCGTGATTCTTTTCGCAAACGGGGATGATAAAATAAGCGAATGGGCACACTTTATCTTGTCGCAACCCCAATCGGCAACCTCGAAGATATTTCCCCTCGCGCCCTGCGCATTCTAAAAGAAGCAAAACTCATCGCCGCCGAAGATACGCGCCACAGCGGCATGTTGCTCAGTCATTTTGGAATCAAGACCCAACTCACCAGTTACTTCGAACACAATAAATTAAACAAACTGGATTTGATCCTCGAAGCCCTCGCAGAAGGTGACGTGGCCCTGATCTCGGACGCCGGGACTCCCGCCATCAACGACCCCGGCTACGAACTGGTCAAAGCCGCCCTCGCTTCCAACTTCGACGTTCGGTCTGTTCCCGGTCCCTCGGCGCCGATCTCCGCCCTGGCAGTCTCCGGCCTCCCCACTGACTCATTCCTCTATCTCGGCTACCTCCCGCATAAATCCTCCGAACGCCGCAGAGCCGTAGGGCAAATTGGAAATTTGCCCTACACCCTGATATTTTTGGAATCCCCACACCGCATCGCCGCCTCCCTCGCAGACCTCCTTTCCGTGCTGGGTGACCGTCGCATCTGCGTCGCCCGCGAAATGACCAAACTCTACGAAGAATACTGGCGTGGACAAATCAGCGGCGCGCTCGAACATTTCAAATCCAGAGAGCCGCGCGGAGAATTTACGCTGGTGATCGAAGGAGCACAGACTACAGACCATGGACGATGGACGGAAGACGAACTGCTCAAAGCCATCAAAAAGGGATTGAAGGCGGGCAAATCCGCAAAAGAAATCTCCGCAGAACTGGCGGAGTTAAGTGGGTGGGGGAAGAAGGAAGTGTATGCGCTGGTCAACTTGGTGAAATAAGAGATTTACACAAAATGAAAAATTTACCTCAAAGGCCTCGTTCCCATGTCCTAGAAAAAGAGTCTCGCTTGTTCGTTGAAAGAACCTTGCCAACAGAATGGATAGTTGATGATGGGCAAAGTGATTATGGAATTGATCTTGTTGTGGAGATAGTTGAAAACGGTAGTCCCATAGGGGCACATTTCTTAATGCAACTAAAGTCGACCGATAAATTGACAAAGAATAAAGGCGGTCACATTGCTCATTCTTGTAGTTCTAGCACCTTGCAGTATTTCCTTGAAAGGCCGGAGTTAATAGTGTATTTAGTTTATGATTCAAAGGACA
>JBBIUO010000052.1:9863-10186 GCA_037440205.1 Chloroflexota bacterium | reverse complement strand
TATTGGATTTGGATTCAAGATTATATAAGAAACAACCTTTCTTCAAATTGGAAAAAACAGAAGACAGTCACAATTAAAATTCCTGAAAAGAATTTATTTACGATAGAGGGCACAGAGGTAATTAAAAAGCGTGTGTTGCAGTTTCACAAAAAAGAAAGACTGCTTACCACTATTGCAACCCTGAACCATCCAGGGATTCGGTATGGAGTTGAGTTTGAGAACAATATCACCAGAATTAGTGCCTTTCCCAAGTACCCTAACGCTATTCGAGATTATCCGGTTACTGTTAGTTTCATATTAGATTTCGATAATAGCGATGAAGG
>JBBIUO010000052.1:2956-9842 GCA_037440205.1 Chloroflexota bacterium | reverse complement strand
TGGCAAAACATCTTTAAAAAAGGTGTAGCGGCCAATATAAGTTCTCGGTTTATTCGAGGTCTCAAATTCTCAGAAACATTTGATCCGCAAATATTTTTAGGCAATGAATTTAAACCCGATGGACTTTTGATAAGTCCGCTGAAAAGAGACAGAAAATTCATCGCGAAAATTGAGGTCTTTGATAAAGAGAATAATCTTGTTTCTCAAGTGCCTTATGTTGAGTTCAGGGAGGTTCGCTATGGTACTGACGAGGTATTAATGTCTAACGAGGATCAACCTATCCCGTCAAAATTTTCCATGTTAGTAAAGGTCCCGAAGCGTGAAATTATTTTTTCTTTCAATCTAGGCTATGTAGGCCTGAATGCCTCTCAAGCACGAGATGTTCTAAAACTTCAAGAAGCATTTGCTTCAGGTGGGCGGCTTTGTGTAGTCCATTTAGATACAGGGATTACAGTGATAACGAATGATTTTCCCGAAAAACTGGTTTCCAAGCCTTTAGATGTTCTAGTTGAAATTGCTAACGATTTGACCCTTATCCAACAAGGCGTGAAAGTGATTTTTCCTTGGCCAGATAAAATATCAGTAGACGATCAACACTTGATAAAAAAAGCGGTAGATATTATTACAAAAGGCGAATCGTTTGAAGGAAAGCGTGTTAGGTTTGGTTTTGACAAAGCATCAGCGCAAAGCTTGGCTGAGATATTTTCGAAAAACCAATATATGAGATTTTTACTTGATGGAGAAGATAGGGGTATAACTTTATTCAATCAAGAATTAAAATTTGGCCCAACACGAATCGTGTTGCCTCGTGCAAAGCCAACCAAAAAGACTATCAAGAGGTTTTCAACAGTCGATTCGTTGGACAGTAATTCGAAAGTTCAAATCGAGCTAGATGTAGATGATCCGGGTGTTGTTGTTCAATATCTAAATTGGTTGCCAAATAAAACTGAAGGAGATAAAAATGGCTGAACCCAAACCCGAAAACAAAAAACCCGAAGAAAAGAAGGAAGAAAAAGAAAAACCCGCCCCCAAAGACAACCTTGTCGAAACCAAACACTCCGTAAAAATCGGCGGGCGGACGATCAAATACACCGTCACCACCGGCACGATGGTTCTCAAAGAGGAAATCTGGGACAAGGAAAAGGAAGCGGAAATAGATAAACCCCGCGCGCAAATCTTCTTTGTCGCCTACACCATGGACAATGTGAAGGACAAAGCCAAACGCCCGATCACCTTCTCCTTTAATGGCGGCCCGGGTTCTTCCTCTGTGTGGCTTCACATGGGCGTACTCGGTCCGCGCCGCGTTGTCCTCAGCGACGATGGCGAAATGCCCCCGCCGCCGTTCAAACTCACCGACAACGCCTACTCCCTCCTCGATGAAACCGACCTCGTTTTCATTGACCCGATGAGCACCGGCTACAGCCGTCCCGTCGAAGGCGAGAAATCGCGCGAGTGGCACACCTTCTCGAAAGACATTGCCTCCGTCGGCGATTTCATCCGCTTGTATTCCACGCGCTATCACCGCTGGCTCTCGCCGAAATTCCTCGCAGGCGAATCCTACGGCACCACTCGCGCTTCGGGTCTTTCGGGCTACTTGCAGGAACGCCACGGCCTGTTCCTGAACGGACTCATCCTCATCTCCGCCGTGCTCGATTTCACCACCATTGACTTCAACCTCAACAACGACCTGCCATACATCCTCTTCCTCCCTGCCTATGCGGCAACCGCGTGGTATCACGGCAAGTTGAGTTTCAAAGCGCCCTTGAAGGATGTCATCAAGGAAGCCGAAGCATTTGCAAAAGGCGAATACGCATCCGCATTGCTGAAAGGCGCATCGCTCACGCCCGCAGAGCGCGCCAGCGTGGTGGAAAAACTTGCACGCTACACCGGCATCTCGAAGGATTTCATCGAACGCACCAACCTGCGCATCTATGACCAGCACTTCTTCAAGGAACTCCTGCGCGAGCGTGGAAAAACCGTCGGACGATTGGACAGCCGCTTCACCGGCATCGATCGCAGCGGCGTCACCTCCATGCCAGAATATGATCCGCTCTTCAGCCACGTCAACGGGCCGTACACCGCCACACTCAACGATTATCTCCGCACCGAACTTAAATTTGAAACCGACCTGCCCTATGAAATCCTCAGCGACAAGGTCTTCATGAACTGGACGTTCGAGTATTTCCAAAATCAATATGTCAACGTGGCCGAAACCCTGCGCTCTTCGATGACCTTCAACAAATATCTCAAGGTCTTCGTCGCCAACGGCTATTACGATCTCGGCACGCCCTACTTCGCCACCGAATACACCTTCGACCATCTCGGCCTCGACCCCTCCCTGCGGAAAAATATCAGCATGGGTTATTACGAAGCGGGACACATGATGTACATTCACATCCCCTCGCTTCGCAAGTTGAAATCCGATCTCGCCAGGTTCATCAGGGACGCAAGTTAATAACATGCTCAAGCCGCCGTCCCCGGCGGCGGGGATGTTGTCAAGGTTGCTTTGTAAGGAGAAAAAAATGTTTTACTTTATCAGTTGCTCTTTCATGTTTTTGTGGCTCGTGGGAATCGCCCTGTCTATGGTGCGGTGGAAACAGTCGCCGCGCACGGCCATATTTACGATCCTCGGCATGGTCAGCATGATCGTTGCCGGCCTGATCGGTTTGGTGCAAAATTATTTTTACACAATGCCTCCCGGCGATCTCAACATGAGTCCATCGCTCTACGGCAATTTACTGCGGATATTCCTGTACGGGCGCGATGCCTTTGAGTTCATCGGATGGATCCTGGTCTTGCTGGCGCTCTTCTTCTCTTTCAACAAAAAGGCAGACACAATTGAATCTTGACGACCTCGACCTCTTCAAAAAACTCGATACCAAAAACATGCTCGCCCAAATTGACGGCCTGCCCGATCAATTGCAAAACGCATGGGATTTGGGACTCGATCAGCCGCTTCCCGATTTCAAGGATATTCGCAGCATCGTCATTTCCGCGATGGGAGATTCAGCGGTCGCCGCCGAACTGGTAACTGCTTCTGTTTCAAGGAGCATTCGCCTCCCCGTGACATTGCACCGCGGCTACGATCTCCCTGCCCACGCCAGCGGACCTCAAACTCTCGTCACCTGCATTTCGCATTCCGGCAACTCCGAAGAAGTGTTGACTGCCTTTGAAGCCGCGCAGAAAAATGATTGCACTATCTTTGCCATCTCCACCGGCGGCGAGTTGACAAATCGAGCAATCGAAAAAAACATCCCCGTCTGGAAGTTCGACAGCAAAGGCGTTGTGGATACCGCCGCCGTTGCCTATCCATTTGGATTACTGCTGGCCTTGTTCTCCCGTCTCGATTTCATCCCCGACCCCGCCAAAGATGTGGCCGAAGCCGTCGCCATGATGAAACGCTCGCAACAACACATCACCGCCGATGTGATCGCCGCGAGAAATCCAGCCAAGCGTTACGCCGGTCAATTGGTGGGACGCTGGGTCACGTTCGTTGCCACTGAAACCCTCGCCCCCGTTGCGCGCAGATGGAAGATGCAAGTCAACCAACTTGCCAAAGCAGGTGCAAACTTCGAGATCATCCCCGAAGCCACACACAACACGCTGATCGCCACCCTCAATCCGAATCAGACTCTCAACGCCCACACCATGACCTTGTTCCTGCGCGCGCCCAGCGACCATCCACGCAACCGCCTGCGCTCCGACATGATGCGCCAGACCTTCATGCTCGAAGCCCTGAACACAGACGTGATTGATGCGCGCGGACAGTCAGTCATTGCTCATTTATGGACATTGATTTTGTTCGGCGATTACATGGCCTACTACCTCGCCGTGGCCTACGGCGCTGACCCCTCTGAGGAAGATGCGTTCGTGAATTTCAGGAATGCACTGAAGTAAAAAAGTAGACAAGGAAACAGGTAAACAAGTAAACAAGGAGGGGATCACTCAAAGTTTGTCGGGAGTTTGGCTCAAGCCGCCGTCCTTTGCGAAGCACCCTGCGGGCGGCGGCGTTCTACGAGTAAATCTGCCAGGTTGAGCCTGTCGAAATCCTTCGCCGAGGACGGCGAAGGGAGCATCTCACGACAAGTAGACACGTGTTTCCCTGTGTACCTGTCTACTTGTTTCCTTGTTCCTTGTTTCCTTGTCTACTTTCCTTACGCAAACTGCTCCAAATTAACCGCCACCAATGGCAACGCCTCGTCCACGAACTTTTCGAGGGCGGGGCGTTTTTTTAAATGGCTGTAATGGGAGGCGAGACCGTAGATCGCCCAGGTGGCGACGGTGGCGGGAATGTCCGTCGAAATTTTCACCTTTGATTGGCTGAGCCAATGAGACAGCAACTGGAAGAGAATATTTTTGATTGTCCCTTCCACCAGCGATTCGAATTGCTGGTGCGGCTGGGCGCATTCGCTGTGCATGTTGGAAAGAAATTCAACCACGGCAAGGATCAAATTCCGCAGATTATCGGGGGTGTAGTGACAGGCGTTCAACGTGCGCTTTTCGATCTCCTGCCTGAACAGCTGGCCGATCGCATAATCGAGCAGGGCATATTTATCGGGGAAGTGCGCGTAAAACGTGGCGCGGTTGACCTGCGCCTTGTCGGTCACATCCTGCACGGAGATGGATTCGAATCCTTTTTCGGCGAGGAGAATTTCAAAGGCGGACAGAATCAAGTTTCGGGTCCGTTTGACGCGCGGGTCCAATTTTTCATTCGGGTTTGGCAACATTTTTCCTCTTTTGTTGCTTAGTCAACATTTTCAAAACTTTGCCGGTTGACTTTCAAGCGGGGGATTGGTAAATTTGGCAACATCTGTTGTTTATCCAACGGATGTATATTATCAAACAATTCAAGGAGAGTCAAGATGAATATCGCATTATGGATCGTACAGGGCCTGCTCGCCGCCATGTATCTGATGGCGGGAAGCATGAAAGCGTTTCAGCCTGCCAAAGTACGAGAAAACCCGCAGATGACCTGGGCAAAGAATCGCCCGGATGGATTCATCCGTTTCGTCGGGACCTCGGAACTGCTCGGCGCACTGGGACTGATTCTGCCGCTGGTAACGGGTATCCTGCCGTGGCTGACGGTTCTCGCGGCTATAGGGCTGACGCTGATTCAGATATTGGCAATTTTCACAGAGCATTTGCCAAAGAAGGAATACAACGTGATTCCGGTCAATATCGTATTGCTGGCGCTCGCCGCGTTGGTTGTTTTTGGGCGCTGGACACTTTTTTCGTAACAAACAATTCATGAAACGTCCCGAAGGTTTCCTTGAAGAATTTTCTTCGCATCCCCAACCTTCGGGACGATACACAAAAAGGAGATAAAAAATGAACATCACAATCATTGGCGCAGGGAACATGGGCAAGGGCATTGGCACGCGTGCCGCCGCGGGCGGGCACTCTGTTACTTTCGTGGATGCGAATCCCGAAGTGGCCGAAAAGGCCGCCGCCGACGTGAAAGCGGCCGCCACGAACGGCGCAAAAATTTCCACATCCAGCCTCGGCGATGCCGAACTTGGCGATGTGGTGGTGCTGGCCGTGTGGTATGGCACGAATATCGAAATTGCAAAACAACTCGGTAAAAAACTTGCGGGCAAGGTTGTCGTAGACATCGCCAATCCGCTGAACCAAACATACGACGGACTCGCCACCGCGCCGGATTCATCCTCGGCAGAAGATTTGGCGAAGGTAGTTGCGGACGGTGCGAAAGTGGTCAAGGCGTTCAATACAACCTACGCGGGCACGCTTCTTGCGGGACAGGTGGCTGGTCAGCCGCTCGACGTTTTTATCGCGGGCGACGACGCGGACGCGAAGAACAAGGTCGCGCAGATCGTGACCGATGGTGGAATGCGCGTTGTGGATGCCGGTCCCCTGCACCGCGCCCGCCAGATCGAAGGGATGCAGTTGCTTCACATCGTCACGCAAGGCACGCTCGGAACGAATTGGGGCAGCGCCATCAAAATCATCGGTTAAGAACGAACGTCCCGAAGGATATTACAGACCTTCGGGACGATACATAACTTCAGTCAAGGAGATACAAAGTGTCATCGAATCAAAAATCCACATTGCTTGTCACAGGCGCATCCGGTCATTTGGGACGCCGGGTCGTTGAGTTGCTGTTGGAAACTCACGAAGGAACGATTATCGCCGCCACCCGCACGCCGGAAAAACTGGCCGATTTCGCCCAGCGCGGGGTGATCGTCCGCCGCGCCGACTTTGACGACGTGGATTCATTATCCCGGGCATTTCAAGGCGTGGATCGCCTCCTGCTCGTCAGCACCGATGCGCTGGATGTGCCGGGCCGCCGCCTCAACCAGCACCGCAACGCCGCCAAAGCGGCGGAACAGGCGGGAGTCAAGCATGTGGTTTACACCTCCATCGTAAACCCCGGCCCGGATTCGCCTGTCTTTGTCGGGCCCGATCACCGCGGCACAGAAGAAGCGCTGGCGGCAACCAAAATGGGCTGGACAATCCTGCGTGAAAACATCTACATGGAGATGTTGTTGATGTCGCTTCCCCAGGCCATCCAAAGCGGCAAATGGATCAAGGCCATCGGCGATGGAAAAGCCGCCTACATCACGCGCGAAGATTGCGCCCGCGCCTCGGCCGCGGCTTTGGCCTCCTCCTTTGAAGGCCGCCGCACGTTGGATATCACCGGCCCACAGGCGGTCACACAATACGAAGTGGCGGCCATCGTCAGCGAACTCGCCGGGCAGGAAGTGTCCTACATCCCCGTCGATTTGGAATCGCTGATTCAAGGCATGGCTTCCGGCGGCCTGCCCCGTCCGCTTGCCGAAGCCTTTGCCTCGTTCGATGCCGCCGTTGCCCAGGATAAATTCAGCGCCGTATCCAACACGATGGAAGAACTGACCGGGCGCAAACCGAT
>JBBIUO010000052.1:1376-2946 GCA_037440205.1 Chloroflexota bacterium | reverse complement strand
GTTGCCGATTTCCTCGCCGCGCATCGCGAAGTTCTGCTTCCGGTCGCGTCGTAATACCAAAGAAAGAATCCCGCGCCAGGGATTGTCTGACCGGCAAACGAGGTACACAAAATGACTTTAAAAACACAGGCAGAACACAAAACGGAATTCTCGATTCATCCCGCCACCGGGCTTGGTCCAGTCTCGTTGACAGTTTCCAACCTTGAGAATCAGATCTTGTTCTACCAGCAGGCGCTCGGATTCAAACTCCACTGGCGCGAAGGTAACAAAGCAACATTCGGTGCTGGCGGTGCGGACCTGCTTCGCCTGACCGAAGAACCCAACCTGAAAAAATATCGCGGCGTGACCGGGCTGTATCATTTTGCCGTATTATTTCCCAACCGCCGCGAACTTGCGATTGTGATGGCCCGTTTGTTTGCGTTGAAGTATCGCAACCATCCCACCGACCACATCATGACCAAGACCACCTACCTCGACGACCCTGAAGGCAACGGCATCGAACTGTATTGCGAATCACCCGAAGACGGCTCATGGACGATGAAAGATGGCAAATACGAAACCCGCCGCGCCGACGGTTCCTGGAGCGACGGGCGCGAGCCGCTGGATGTGGATGCCTTGTTCAAGCATTTGAAAGAGGACGACCGACTGGATGCGCCCGTTCCACCGGAGACGAAGGTGGGTCATGTCCATTTGCATGTGCGGAATATTTCCGAAGCGCTGGATTTTTATCACGGCGTCATCGGCTTCGATGTGATGGGCCATGCGCCTGAATTTCAAATGGCATTCGTCTCGGCGGGCGGATACCATCATCATCTTGGCTTGAACACCTGGCAGGGAGCAGGCGCACCGCCTCCGCCCGCCGATGCGGTGGGGTTGCGTTACTTCACGGTGGAACTTCCCAATCAACAGGCGCTGGATGAAGTCGTCAAGCGAATTGACGATGCGGGGATCCCGTCCAATAAAATAGAGGATGGGTTGCTGGTGTATGACCCGTCGCAAAATGGAGTGGTGTTGCGTCGGGCTGATTGATGATAATTTGTTGCTGGAGAGAAATTACAGCGGAAAGTTCTCTTTCTACATCTTGGTCAATTACAACCCCAAAGTATGCCTGAGCGCCTTGTCTACATCCCCCATTGGGATTTTTCCGATCACACGGTCTATCGCAATCTCGGAAATTGTAGCGAGGTTATCGGTCATTACCACTGAATCGGTGAGCAGTCCCGATTCTTTCCCCGCAGGCGAATCCAACTTGATAAACACCCGGCTTGGGTGGTTTGCACGGAAGACGCGGCTGGTCACCATCGCGACAACGACCTGCGGCAGGCCGCTTTCAAGATTATCTGTTTGAACGATCAGCGCGGGGCGCAGTTTGGCGGTTCTCAAATCCGAATGTGGGAAAAGCACCAAAACCACATCGCCGCGTTTAAGCGTGTGCGCCATAGCTGTCATAGATGCTCATTTCAGGACTGTCCCATTCTTCTGCAAAAGCGGCGAGTTGTGAGCGCAATGCGCTGGCTTGTTCTTCGCTGATACCGCGCGCACGCAGGTCAATTCCTTCCACACTCAGAAA
>JBBIUO010000052.1:0-1350 GCA_037440205.1 Chloroflexota bacterium | reverse complement strand
GAAGGATTGTTCATTAGCACAATCTTCCCCTTGCGATATACGCCTTGTAAAGTTGTTAACATGATCACTCCTTGCTCTGGCAAAATTATAACTCACCTTGAACTCAACAAAATGCAATCCCTCTTTTAAAATTTCATCGGTATGACGCATTGCCAGTTTTGATAAATCCCGCGACGGTTTTGTCATTACCTACGGCGACAGACACGCAGGGATGGAATCACTCGCGCCGTCGGGCGTTTGCGTTGACCCGTTCTCGTCGTAGATTTTCACGAATTGAATCCGCTCGCTGAATTGTTTCAGGTTCACCGTCAAGATGTCGGCCACGTTGTATTCCTTCCCGGCGGAGTTGCATGTGCCTTTGAGGTAGACATGCGCCACACCGTCTGCAACCTCGAATTTGGAATAGCCCGTGAAACCGCTGAAGATGGCGATCCAGCCGTAATCATTCTTTTCGGTGAGGCCGGGACCTTTGAAGTATTCGTCCAAAACAACCTTGGCAAAATCAGCGGATGAACCTGCCCAGCGTTTTCCCGCCACCTCGTAAGGCGGTGTGTTTGCGTTGTATTTTGCCTTGTCCACAAAATAGACGGTTGTCTTTGTGTAGGCCGGTGTTGCAGACGGAAGTTTGGTCTTCGTCGGTGTGGGCGTGCGTGACGGAGTCGGTGTGTTGGTTGGCGTCTTTGTGGAGGTGGGTGTGCGCGTGACGGTGGGAGTCTTCGTCGGTGTGGGGGTTCGCGATGGTGTGGGCGTGATGCTCGCTGTTGCAGTTGCTGTGAACGACGGATCGAGGCAGATCGGTTCCGAGTCGCCGCTACCGGATGGATTTTGAGTCTGGTCGAACTGGTCGTAAATTTTCACAGACTGGATGTTGCTGAATTGCTTCAGGTTCAACGTGATCAAATCGGCAATCGTGAAATCCTTGCCGCTTGCGTCGCACGTGCCTTTGAGATGGACATGCGCCACATCGCCGATGATTTCCAACTTTGTGAATCCAGTAAAGCCGTTATAGATCGCAGTGTATCCCCAGCCGTATTCCGTCGCGCCGGGACCTTTGAAGTATTCCTTCAAAATGCCTTCGGGCAAATTGGATGAAGAAGAAAGATAACGTGCGCCAAACACTTCGTAAGGCGGCGTGTTGGCTTTGAGTTTGAAACGATCCACAAAATAAATTTTCAACTTTGTGTAAAGCGGAGTTGCTGTTGCGGGTCTGGTATTGGTTGCCGTGGGAGTCTTCGACGGCGTGCGCGTGATCGTGGGAGTGCGGGTGATGGTGGGCGTCCGTGTGATCGTCGCGGTGCGCGTTTGCGAAGGCGTAGCCGTAGCAGTCGGTGTGCGGGTGATCGTCGGGGT
>JBBIUO010000051.1:15396-15638 GCA_037440205.1 Chloroflexota bacterium | reverse complement strand
CTGAACGGCATGACCCCCCTTGAAACCGCCAACCTGACACTTGCAATGGCGAAGTCGGGACAGGTGCTCGACCTTTCCAAAGTCGTTGATATTGCAGTGGATAAACATTCCTCGGGCGGGGTGGGGGATAAAACCAGCATCTCGGTCATGCCGATGGTGGCCGCGTGCGGATTGCCAGTCGGCAAAATGTCCGGCCGCGGACTCGGCTTCAGCGGCGGCACGCTGGATAAACTCGAATCGAT
>JBBIUO010000051.1:0-15371 GCA_037440205.1 Chloroflexota bacterium | reverse complement strand
ACCGAAGAGTTCATTCAACAATTGAAAGAAAAAGGAATCGTGCTCACGGGTCAAACCCTTGACCTCGCGCCTGCGGACGGCAAAATGTACGCCCTGCGCGACGTGACGGGCACGGTTCAATCCATGCCGCTGATCGCTTCCTCTATCATGTCCAAGAAGATCGCGGCGGGGGCGCAGGCGATTGTGCTGGATGTCAAAACCGGTCTCGGCGCATTCATGCAGACGCTGGAGGACGCGCGCACGCTTGCCAAACTGATGGTGGATATTGGCCGTCTTGCAGGGCGAAAAACCGTCGCCTTGCTTTCGGATATGAATCAACCGCTTGGCACGGCGGTGGGGAATGCGCTGGAAACCATCGAAGCGATTGAACTTTTGTGCGGGCGCGCCCCGCACGATTATTACGAGCATTGTCTTCACGTTGCCGCGCACGTGCTTGTGCTGGGTCAGCGCGCAAAGGATTTGGACGAAGGCCGCGTCATGGCGGAAAAATCCATTGCGGATGGAAGCGCGCTGGAAAAACTCCGTGTGCTGGTTCGGGCGCAGGGCGGCGATGCTTCCTACGTGGATGATATTTCCAAATTCGAGCGCGCAAAATTCGTCGAGGTGGTGAATGCCCCTCGAAGCGGATTCATTTCACAGGTCCATGCAAGAAGCGTGGGAGAGGCGGCGGTGAAACTCGGCGCAGGACGATCCAAAAAGGGCGATCCCATTGATTATGCAGTCGGTTTCCTCATCCACAAAAAAGTGGGGGACCGGGTCGAGGCGGGCGAGCCGTTGTTCACGATCCATGCTAATGACGAGGTGAAACTGGCCGAGGCACGCGAGGCTGTGCTTTCGGCGCACGGATTCAGCGATGAATTTGTACCGCCACTGCCGCTGTTTTACGAGTAAAATAGGTGTAGGCTCGCACTTTTTTTACGAATCAGTCATACTTAACCAGGAAAACGGTAATGGCAAAAGTTTCTTTGAGAATTTACAATCGTGAGATCGAGGGTCTCATTGACCAGGGACATATCAACGAGGCGATAGCGCATTGCCACCATATTTTAAAGACCTTCCCCAAACACCTTGCCACCTATCGCCTGCTCGGCAAGGCTTATCTTGAACTGAAACGCTACAACGATGCGGTGGATATTTTCAGCCGCGTTTTGATGTCGGTGCCTGACGATTTTGTCGCGAGTGTGGGGATGAGCATCATCCGCGACGAGGAAAACAAACTGGATGAGGCCATCTGGCACATGCAGCGCGCATTCGAGTCACAGCCTTCCAATTCGGCCATTCAGGCGGAATTGCAAAGGCTGTTTGCCCGGCGCGATGGCGTGGAGCCGTCCAAGATCCGCATGACGCGCGGTGCGCTTGCCCAAATGTACGTGCAGGGTGAGTTGTATCCGCAGGCCATCGCCGAGATTCGCGCCGTGCTTTCGCAGGAACCGGATCGCGCCGATATGCAGGTTCTTCTTGCGCGCGCGTATTTCCGCGCCGGTCAAAAGACCGATGCAACGGATATGTGCACGCAGTTGTTGAAACGCTATCTGTATTGCCTCGATGCGAACCGTATCATGGTTGACCTGCTGCCGGCAACGGCCACAGCGGTTGAAACCACCCAGGTGTATCGTATGCGGGTGGGCGAGTTGGATCCATACGCCAACTTTGCCAAAGGCTCCATCTTTTTGTCGAACGAAGTCCCGGACGCATCCGTTAATTTGGAACGGCTCGATTACAAGGAAGAGGAACAACCCGCCAATCAGGGTTGGGGCGCCCCGCTTGGGCTTGCCGCGGCATCTGCCCCGGTGCTTTCAACTTCCACAGGCGAACCCGACTGGCTAAAAGGCGGCGGCGTTTCCAGTTCGGAGCCTGCTCCCGATTTGCAGGCAGCCCCCAAGCCCAATGAAGAAATTCCAGATTTTCTCCGCGCCGCGGGCTGGGGAACGTCAACCACCCCTGAAACTCCCACTTCTATTTTTGATGAAGAACCGGCCGGCGATCTCACTCCGGCTGACCTTCCCGATTGGTTGAAGGGTCAAGTGCCAACGAGCATGACGCAACCAACCGCCCCTCAGCCTGCTCCTGCCCAATCGATAGAGACTCCCGACTGGTTAAGTGGACTCGGCGAAACACCCGCCGCACAACCTGCCGCGAAATCAGCAGACGTTCCCGATTGGTTAAGCGGACTTGGCGCCACAGCAGCCGTTGCCGAAACACCCCCTGCCGAAGCATCCGACACCCCGGAATGGTTGAGAGGCCTTGGCGTCATGCCTCCCGCTGAAGAGACCCCGGCCCCTCCCGCACCGGAACCGGCACAACCGGCTGAGGCTCCCGACTGGCTGAGCGGACTTGGCTCTGCCGCGCCCGGCTCAGAATCGGCGGATATCCCCGACTGGTTGAAAGACATTGACAGTTCACAAACCCCAAGCGGCAATGGGCCCGATGCAGTAGCCATGCCGCCTTCTGAACCCGCGCAATCAATCGAAACTCCCGATTGGTTAAGCGGACTTGGCGAACCATCCGCGGCTCAGCCCGGCGAAGCGCAACCGGCCGACCTTCCCGATTGGTTGAGCGGACTTGAAAAACCTCAACCCGAATCCAGCCAGGCGGAAGGGATTCCTGAATGGATGAGCGGCGTGGATTCACAAAGCAAACCCGTTGCTCAACCCACTGCGTCTGTGGAAAGCCTCGGCGCAACCGCGCAGGAACAGGATGATGCCGTTGCCTGGCTTGAATCGCTTGCGGCGAAGCACGGAGCCAAACCCGAAGAACTGGTCACTGATCCGAACAAACGAAGCGAGACTACGCCCGAGTGGGTGGCGCAGGCGCAAACCATCGAACAACAGCCGCCTATTTCTCAAATGCCTGCGCCTTCGGTGGAAAGTCTCGGCTCGACCGCGCAGGAACAGGATGATGCCGTTGCCTGGCTTGAATCGCTTGCGGCCAGGCACGGAGCCAAACCCGAAGAACTGGTTACCGATCCCAACAAGCGAAGCGAGACCCCGCCCGAATGGATTTCACAAGCCCAATCCATCGGTGAAGCCGAAGCCTCACGAAAGGCCGAAGAGGAGAAATTCACTCAAAAGCCTGAGGCCGTGGAAAATGCCCTGAACATCGGCGAGCAATTTTTTGCCGAATTTGAAAACACATCCAAAGGCATCCCGCCCTCCGCCACCGATGAAACGGGAATGTGGCTGCGCGATCTCGAAGAAAAAGAATCCCAGCCTGAAGCGGCTGAAAAGCGCGGTGATATTCCAGATTGGCTGAGCGAATCCCAGCCTGCGCAGGCTGGCAGTCAATTTGATTTTGCAGAAAAGGAATCCGGCGCGCAGAAAGCGGAACTGCCCGATTGGCTGAGCGGCGTTGAAGATGAGTCCACTGCAAAGGAACCCGTCGCCGGCCAGGCCATGGCTCCAAGCGACCTCTCGAACTGGTTGAGCAGCCTGGATAATGAACCCGGTCTTCCCTTTGAGGAACTGCCAACTCCGGATTCGATCATGTTTGGTTCGAAGCGCGGCGAAGAAAAACTCGCCAAGGCAAAACCGGATTTGCCCGATTGGTTGAGCGACGTGGATTCGCAACACGAAGTCCTCGATGAGGAGTGGCAGAAGCCCGCCGAACCTTCCGCTTCAAAACTGACCGAGGAGCCTGCTCCTGGTATCCCGAGAGAGACTCCACCCGACTGGTTGAAAGGCGTCGAACAGGAAGAACTTGCCAAACCGGATGAAACCTCTCCGTGGTTGAGGGAAGAAATTTTCGAAGCAGAAGAAGCACAGCAACCCACGCCCACCTCGCCTTCCGACTGGAAGCACGTGGAGCCGAAACCAACACCTGGATGGAAAGAGGAAACACCCCCTGTGGAGTCTCGCAAAGCCTTTGTGTCGCCCCCCGCTGAACCCCGCGCATACGCAGAAAGACCGGTGGAACAACGTCCGACTGCGCCTCCGAAGAAGAAACCCGGTCTGCCCGCGAAACAGCGTCAGGCCGAGGGGCAGGGCGTGGCCGCTTCACTGAGTCAGGCCAAGGGTGAGTTGGATCGGGGCGACATCCCCGCCGCATTGGATCATTACCGGAAACTCATCAAGAAGGGCAAGCATCTCGATGAGACGATCCGCGACCTGACCGAATCGATCTACCGATATCCGGTGGAGGTGGGCATCTGGCAGACGCTGGGCGATGCCTACATGCGCGCCAACCGTTTAAAGGAAGCGCTCGAGGCCTACAACAAGGCGGAAGAGTTAATTCGTTGAATCGCTGATTCATTGTAACCGCTCAGCGGCGGAGCCATACGGTCATGTCGCTGCGAGGCGCTCCTGGTTTTAGCCGAAGCAGTCTTCTTGCAGACATGGGATTGCTTCGTCGGAAAGGGCAAGAGCCCTCCTCGCAATGACATGGCTGAGCAGTTGTAAATCATTATTCTATTTGGAGGATTTTCTGTGGAAAGAACGCTCGTACTTGTTAAACCCGATGGCGTGCAACGCGGTCTCATCGGCGAAGTGATTGCCCGTTTTGAACGCCGTGGGTTGAGGCTGGTTGGCGCGAAGTTTATTCAGGTCAGCAATTCGCTGGCGGAGACGCACTATGCCGAGCATAAGGGCAAACCGTTTTATGATGGATTGATCCAGTACATCACGTCGTCACCGGTGATGGCGATGGTGTGGGAAGGGCCGAACGCCGTTGCCGCCGTGCGCCAGACCGTCGGCTCGACAAAGCCCGCCGAATCTGCGCCAGGCACCATCCGCCATGATTTTGCTCTCGAAGTGGGCCGCAATCTGATCCACGCTTCGGATAAGCCCGAGACTGGCGAGCGCGAAGTGGCGCTCTGGTTCGAGAAGGATGAACTCGTGGATTGGACCCGCGCAGTGGATCGATGGATTTTTGAAAAGTAACGAAACAAAAAGACGAATGAAAACATCCCGTTCATTTTGGTGAGCGGGATGTTTTCATGTCATTGCGAGGAACGAAGCAATCTCCCGTCGGGAGATCGTCTATTATTGCAGTCTCAATAGAACCTTTCCGTCCTTCCACAATTCTTCCAGGTTGTAGAAATCGCGCTGGTCGGGGGAAAAGAGATGCACGACCACATCGCCGTAATCCATGACCATCCAGCCGTCGCGGGAGAGTCCCTGTATCTTTCCCTTCTTTCGATGGGCGGTGTGGATGCTTTCATACGTGGCATTGGCGAGCGCATCGAGCATACGGTCGCTGGTGCCTGTGCAAAGGACGAAATAATCGGTAAAGGATACGATGTCTTTCAGTTCGATCAGGACGATGTCTTCTCCCTTTTTGTCTTCCAGGGAATTCACGATTTCACGGGCAAGTTCGAGAGCGTTCAGGGTTCACCTCATGGTTTGGATAATTGGGCGGAGAATAGTTTGGTGTACACCGACCCGCCGGGTTGCAGGTCGCTTTTGAACAGGTGGACGGAGTCTATCCGGGCTGTGCCGATGTTGCCAAGTTGAACGGCATCCACGGCGGCGCGTATTTTTTGCTGTTCCGGCAGGCCGACGTTTTGCCTGGCGCGGCCAATGGTGAGATGCGGCGAAAAGGGGCGCTCCTCCTGCTGATAGCCCAGGCGGGATGCGCCGGCTTCGATTCCCTTTTGCAGGGCGGCGAGATTTGCCGGGGCGTGGATCCCAACCCATAGAAGGCGTGGCCGGCGCGAGGTCGGAAAAGAACCGAGCCCCCCAAGTTGCAGGTCAAACGATTGGTGCGATTCCGCTTCACGGGCGAGCATCTGCTTGATGAAGTCAATGTGCGGCGCGGCGACATCCCCGATGAATTTCAAGGTCAGGTGCAGGTTGTGTGTGGGAATCCAGCGGATGACATCATTCCCCAGTGTTTGGCGCAGGCGGGCGGTTTGTTTTTCGATTGAGTCCAGGGTGGCTTTGGGAAACTCAATGGCGATGAAGACGCGCAAAAGACTCATGCGTTGGGTCAGGCCTTCTGTAGCACTTGTTCCACGGCTTCCTTGAGCTCAAGAAACCCGACGGGTTTGGTGAGGTAGAGGGAGGCGCCCGCTTCGAGCCCGGTTTTGATGTCGCCGGGCATGCTTTTGGCCGAGATGACAATGACGGGGATGGAGGTGAGGTCGGGTTCGCGGCGCATGTAACGCAGAACTTCGAGCCCGGAGATATCCGGCATCATGATGTCCAAAATGACGATATCCGGCTTTTCCTGGATGATCATCGGGATGGCCGGCGCGCTGGAGAACATTTTCAACACACGGAAGCCGTTGACGCGCATCATTTCTCCGAATAATTCGGCGGCTTCGGGTTCATCTTCGATGATCATGACCGTTTTTTGCGAAGGCATCATTGTTCTCCTCAATTACAAAAATAGCATAAACTGAATGAATTGGCAAGGGCATCGTCGAAGCGGATATGCTTTCGTAAGAATCCATGCCAAACGACAGTCTATTGAGCATGACAAAATTGGAGGAACAATGACTGAATTGGATGCCTTTCGCGCGGAGAAGGATGATTTTTTTGGAAGTCATCCGCAAAGCCCGTTAACCCGCGAACAAAGAAAAGATTTTAAAGGGTTGAACTATTTCCCCGAAAATGAATCCCTGCGGCTGGAGGTAACAGTGGACGAGTTTCCGGTGAAGGAGCGCTTCGAGATGCAGACTTCGACCGGGGACGTTCAAGTGTATGAAAAGTATGGCAGGTTTCGGTTTGTGGTGGACGGGGGGGAGGCGGAGTTGACCATTTACCAGAGTCAGCATGGATTTTTCCTGCCCTTTGTGGATTCATTGGCAGGCGCTGAAACGTACCCCGCGGGGCGTTATCTTGAACCCGAGCCTTTGCCCGGCGGGCGCTTCCTTGTGGATTTCAATATGGCGTACAACCCATACTGCGCCTACAACGAAATGTGGTCATGCCCGATCACGCCGGCGGAGAACCGCCTGAAGGTGGCCGTGCGCGCGGGCGAGAAGTTGTTCCATAAATAGCCAAACCCGCTGAATCAAAAACGACGGATCGTTTTCGATTTCCGTCGTTTTTATTTTGTGTTTTCCAAAATGGATAGAAGCGCTTCGTATTCCTCGTTGCATTCCGGGCAGATGTCGAGGTGTTCGCGGAGGAGCGGCATGATCTTCCCTGCATCGCCGGATCGCACCTCGGTTTCGACGAACTCGTCGAGGCGGGCAAACAATTGATCGCAGGTCAGGTCCTCGGCGCGAACCTTCTCCAAAACATTGAGAAACTTGACGATGACCTCGTCCTGTAGTTGTTTCCGCGGTTTGAAGATGTTTTGAAAGATGTGTTTGATGTTCATGCTGTGAGTTTGACGATTAATTGAATCTTAATCTTACTTTTGCTCGAAGGCGGTCAACAGGTCTTGTGGAGTGATGTCTTCGAGGGCAAGTCGTTTTTTCAATCGCAGGCGCGCATCGTGCAGGAGTTTGTACAACGCATTGCGATTGGTCTTCATGCGTTTGGCGGCTTCTTCCATGGGAATATCCTGCAAGCCAAGCAGGACGAGCGCTTCACGTTGTTTCGGGGTAAGTTCCTCTTCCAGGATACGGCGGACGCGCACGAGCATGTCCGAACGTTCTGATGAGGTTTCGGGAGATGCCTGGGGGTCAGCGAGCAGGCCGGGGGGCGGGGGAGCGTCTTCGTTTTCAGTCAACTCATCGAGGGAGGCATCCCTCCACCGTTTGCGCCGCAGTTCGGTCAATGCGATTCGAATGGCGATCTTGTGCACCCATGTGGTGAAGAGACTGCGGCCTTCAAAGGTATCGAGTTGATCGAGCACGCGCAGGAGGGTTTCCTGTGTGACCTCCTCCACGAGCGGTTGGAAGAGGGGATTATCGGAGGAGAGCCAGCGGGAGAGGGCATACGGCAGGCCCTTTTGAATGACGATGCGCAGGTCGTCCAATGCCTCGGCGTGGGCCGGGCCCGAATCCCGCAAGTCTGCGAGCCAGGTTTCGTTGGTGCGTGTGGTCATGACGGCGATTATAAGAGAAAACTTCCCTGTGAACGGAGGTTCTTACGAAACGTTGAGACTTTTTTATTATCGTACATATGTCGTTGCGAGGAAGGTGTTCTTCCCGACGAAGCAACCCCACCGTTACTTTCACGCGGTAAGGGCGACCCTCCCTTTGCACAACATGACTTTTGATTACATTGACGGGTCGCCCCTACGGGATATGACGATTACTTTATCCCGGCGACCTTTAGACCATCCTGCAAAATGGCCTGCACCTTGTCCTTGTGCCGCGTCTCGCAATAGACCCGCATGATGGGTTCGGTGCCGCTGAAACGGATCAGCATCCAGCCGCCGTCTTCCAGTTTGAATTGGTAGCCGTCCACAGTGATGAGTTCGGTCACTTTCAGGCCGCCGAGAGTTTGGGGATTGTTGTCGAGGATGATCTTTTCGCGGGCGGCGCGATCCCCGCTGAAGGGACTATCCACGCGGTCGTAAAAATATTCGCCGCCGACTTTTGCAAACAAATCTTTCAGCAATTCGGTCGGTTTCTTGCCGGTCTTGACCATGAAATCGAGCATGTACAAGCCTGCGAGGATTCCGTCACGCTCGGGGACGTTTCCCCGGAAGGCGTAGCCGCCGCTTTCCTCGCCGCCGACGAGCGCATTCGTCTCGGTCATCTTCGGCGCAACATATTTGAATCCCACGCCGGTTTCGTGGACCGGCACACCGTAAATTTCACCGAGTTTGTTCAACATGCCGGTGGTGGAAAGCGTCTTCACAATATCGCCGCGTTCGCCGCGCACTTCGAGCAGATAATAGGCAAGCAGGGCATACACGCGCAGTTGATTGATGAACGCGCCGTTCTCGTCGCCGATGCCGCATCGGTCGGCATCGCCGTCGGTGATGAGAAGCACGTCGGCTTTGTTATCCACTGTGGCCTTCAAGCCCATGTCAATATTCGGCTGGATGGGTTCGGGGCGTTTCATCTCCGGGAAGGATGGATTGCGCTCATTGTGAATTTCGATGACGCGGGTCTTTCCACCCGCAAGCAGGCGTGGGAACCAGCCCGCGCCGTTGCCCCACATCGTATCCACCATCACGGTCAGGCCGGCGTCTTTGATCTGTTGCAGGTCAATTAATCCATCCCGGGTGAGATGTTCGATGTACGGAGTCGCCGCATCGAACTTGACGATCTCACCGGCGGCTTCGGCCTCCTTATATGCTTTGCGCTTCACATCCTTGACCTCGTCCGGGATGCTGGACTCGATCTTGATCAGCCCTTCGGGATCGATTGCCCCTCCTGTTTCATTGCGGACTTTGAAGCCGTTATCCGTCGGCGGGTTGTGACTGGCTGTGATATTGACCGCGCCTGCGGCTTTTTTATCCAGCACGGCATAGGCAATGACCGGGGTAGGCGTGGCTTCCTGGGTCAGGTAAACCTTCAAGCCGTTCCCAGCCAGCACCTCCGCAACCGCCGCCGCAAAATGTTCACTGCTGAATCGTTTGTCGTGCCCGACGACGATCCACTGTCCCTTTTTGCCGATGGAAAGCATGTAGTTTGCGAATCCCTGCGCGCAACGGCGGACGTTATCGAAGGTGTAATCTTCGGCGATCACTCCGCGCCAGCCATCCGTACCGAATTTGATTTTGACAGACATTGACCTGCTCCTTTAGTTGAAATAAATTGATAAATGATTTTTGCTGCCGTACATTTTCCTCGCAAAAACCCTAAAGGCCTTTTCTGCCTATCGGGAATTTGCGAAGGTCAAGGAGACCTTTAGGGTTTCGTGTACGGTAGAGAAAAATGATTTCTTTTTTACCTGATGCCAGGAAACTCGAAGAGCCTTTCGGAATTGCGTAGCGGACGTTCTCTGACGTCCGCGCACAAATTACACATGAACCTCTTTTTTACCTGACGCCAAGCATCTCGAAAAAATGAAGCACATCCTTTACCCTGCTTGCAGGAAGCGCAATCAACGCGCTGGCTGTGATGGAAAAAGCTGCGAACAAAATTGCCAGAAGCAAGTAGCCTTTGCTCACTTTCTCATTTCCGCTGATTAACCGGTATCCCTGCTCAAGCCCCATCGTTGCCAGCAACAACAGTCCTGGCATGAAATCATCGGCGAATCTCATGGCGGTAAAATAGTAGGAGAGAATTATAACCAATGAAATGACCGACGCCCCGCCCAAAGCGAGAATCATCCATTTTTCCAGCGGATTTTCACTCTGTCCCCCCGGGCGAAAAAATCGGAGGATGGGAATCAGGGCGAGCAGGAAATAAGGCGTGGTGTAGGGCAGGCCAGCCATCCTGTCATTTGAGACGAGATTCTCCGTCGGTGTGATGAACGGAAATTTGACTTGAATCTGATACGGGCGCAGGAAATAATCGAGCAGGTTTTCATCCATGTAGCGGATGGAAAACAAACTTTTGAACTGGCTGTAATCTGTGTTGGTAAGCATATACGTCACCCCGAATTCGGAGACGGAGCCGAACCTCGCCCAGTTATACCAGCCCAGAAAGACCGCGGCCAATGCAAGCGGAATCCCCATGGCCGCCAAAACTTGAATTATCAATAGATCACGAAAACGTAGTAACGACTTCAGTCGTTCGGGTAAAGAGCGACTGAAGTCGCCACTACGGACAACCTTTCGCGATCCAGTGATAACGCAGAAAACGATCACCGCCGCAAAAAATAAAATTGCCGGCAGGATGATCGTCCGCGTGCCAAACGCAAGCGCCCAGTGAATGCCCGCAAGGAAAAATTTCCACAAAGCAAGCCGATCGCCCCTGCTGACTGCTGAGAATGCCCAAAAACATCCGCCAATGAAAAAGAACTGACAACCCGCGATGGATGCCTCGTAGATTTTTGGACGGCTGAGCATCATGGTCCCCGGCATGGAGATGCCAATCGCCAGCAGCGCCAGCCCGATCATCCATGCGGGGAGGTTGTAATTGAACTTCAGCGAGGCGTTGACCAGGAACAGTGTCAGGTAGATAAACAACCCAAGCATGAATGGAAGAACAAGATGCTGATCGCCCATCCTGTTGAGGATTCCGATAGGCAGAGCGGTTAACAACAACGACGGCACAGGCCCCCAATAAATATAAAACCTGCCCTCGTAAAGCGACACGTCCCACGGAAAATCCTCGACCTTGCTTTCTTTTCGCAGGACGTAGTTGTAAGGATCACTCAACGACAGCAACGCGCTGGACGGCTGTTCGGGCAGATAAAGGTTTCCGTGTTTGAATCCGATTGCCAGTTGGGGTTAGTAATTGGTGTTCGTCTTTTCGAGGCTGGGTAAATTCAACCAGCCATACACAATTGCAACCATCGCCAGCGTAAGAATCGAAACGATAACCACCTGCGCGGAATATTTCAACCTGCCGGGTTTGTTCATTGACCAAAATGTCGAAATCAAATTTTATGGGATCGCCGTCGGTGTTGCGCTCAGGAACGCTGCCGGGGTGGGGGTGAAGGTGGGAAATGCTTCGGGGGTGGACGTTGCCGGTAAAGTTGGAACAATTGTCGGCGTGGCGGTGACCGGCACTTCATCTTCGCTCGCGGGCAATCCCAGCATCATCAATTCCCAGGCAATATCCACATCGTCCGCCGCGATGACCGGGAACGCGGGCAGGTTTCCCAAAGCAAGATCGAGCCGCGCGATGATCTGGTTCAACGCATCCAGTTGATACGACGGCGCATCATTCGATAACTCCGCAAGAAGATTCCGCGCCGATCTCACATCCGTTTTTGCAAGGCCAAAATTGCTTTGCGAAAGATACAACCGCGCGCGCGAAATCGTTTCGATTGCGCGCGTGAACATGATCTCGCGTTTCAACGCAACCATCACGCTGTTGTTTTGCGTCGTCATTTCATCTTCGAGCGTCGCCTGCATTTCCTCCAATTTCGCAATGCTGGCGGTTTGCGTTTCGATTGTTTTTTCAACCGCATCCACGCGCGAATTCACTTCGTCCAATTGCGTCTGCAAAGTTTTGATTTCGTTTTTCAATTCGTGGATATTCGTTGTGTTCTGTTCAATTGGCACGATAACCTGCTGGTTGATGAACGGCAGTCCGTAATAAAAAGCCGCGCCAATTCCTGCAATGACGATCGCGAGTGCGATCAATCTCATCAACGCGCGGAAGAAGATGAGGAATGCCTGCCCCAATCGCGTGAAGAAGGATGGTTTCTCCTCACGGGCTGACTCTTGTGCAGGCTGACTCTTCTCGATGAGCGCAGGCTTCGCTTCCTCCGTGACCGTGACCATGGCCCGGCTTTCTGAATCATTTTCCCCCGCCTCAAAAGCGGACTGCATCCGCGCGAGCAAATTCCTTCCCATGCCGCGCACCTTGACGCAATCCTCCACCGAATCGAATGGACGCGCCGCGATGATGTTCCCCGCAATGACGCGCGAAATGCCCGGTGTCTTTGTCAGTGTATCGAGATCTGCCGTGTTGAGATAATTGAGAAAGTTGTCCATTTTGCACCTGCTTTGGTTTATTGTCTCGCCTCACGAAATGTCATGCTGAGCAAAGCGAAGCATCTCTGTACTTGTTTCGGAAGACTGTTGTTTGTATGGCGTGTCATTGTCTTTCCCTGTCTATTTTATCACCCGCGCCCAAATAGTTTGCTATAATCCCTTCCATGATTTACTTTGATTACGCCGCCACAACCCCCATTGACAAGCGTGTGCTGGACGCGATGCTTCCATACTTCCGTGAAAACTATGGAAACCCATCATCCGTTCACCGCTACGGACAAAAAGCCGAGACCGCCATCGAACAAGCTCGCGAAAAGGTTGCGGCTGTTTTGCACTGCCGCGCCGACGAGATCGTCTTCACCTCCTGCGGCTCTGAATCGGATAACCTCGCGCTTCGCGGCGCGGCTATGGCAAGGCGCAGTGCCTCCGGTCAAAAATGGATTCTCACCGCCAAAACCGAACATCATGCCGTGAGCAAAACCGCCGAACAACTCGAAAAAGAATACGGCTTTTCCCTCGAATGGCTGGATGTGAACGAGTTCGGCGGCGTTTCGCCCGAGTCGCTTTCAAAAGCCGTGTGCAACGACACCGCGCTGGCTTCGGTCATGTACGCCAACAACGAGATCGGCACAATCAACCCGATTGCGAAACTGGCCGAGATTGCCAAATCGAACAACATCCTTTTCCATACCGATGCCGTGCAAGCCGCCGCCTATCTCGATGTGAACGTCCAAACCCTTGGCGTGGATTTGATGTCGCTCGGCGGACACAAATTCTACGGGCCGAAAGGTGTCGGCGCATTGTACGTCCGCAAAGGGACGAAACTCCTCCCGCACATGACGGGTGGGGGACAGGAGCATGGCCTTCGCGCTGGCACGCAAAACGTGCCGTACATCGTCGGCTTTGCCGAAGCCCTGCGCCTCGCCGACGAAGAACGCGAAGGACGCACGGCGCACGTCAAACCTCTGCGCGACCGAATCATCGGCGAAATTCTTGAAACGATTTCCGATTCCCAATTGACCGGTCATCCCACAAACCGCCTGCCCAACCACGCCTCTTTTGTTTTCAAAGATGTGGATGGCAACCTGCTTTTGCAAATGCTCGATTCCGCTGGCTTTGCCTGCTCCTCCGGTTCCGCCTGCAAAACCGGCAACCCCGAACCCAGCGAAGTCATCACCGCCCTCGGCCATCCGCGCGATTGGGCATTGGGTTCTTTGCGCATCACCCTCGGAGTCGATTCCACCCCTGAGCAGGTTGAGTCATTTTTGCAGACACTCCCATCCCTCGTTGATAAAACCAGAACACTGACACGCCACCCAACCACCTAACCACTCAACTATTCGACTACTCAACTATCCAACTTGAAAACCCAAATCATTACCCTCGAATCTCACGACGACCTCATCTCCGTCCGCGATAAATTATCGTGGGCGAAGACCCCGCGCATTTTACTCGTCTGGCCCAAGTACGAGGCGGTCGCGTTGCGCGTTCTCGATTTGAAGGTTCTGCAGCGTCATGCCGATTCACTCGGCGCGCAACTGGGACTGGTCACGCGAAAGAACAAAGTGCGGCGCGATGCGGAATCGCTTGGGATTCCGGTCTTTGAATCGACCACCTCGGCTCAACGCGACCCGTGGCCTGATCCTGTTCCGAGGAGCAGACGCGCCCCGAAACCTCCGCGCCGCGACCTGCGAAAAATCCGCGAGGAAATTCACGGCAGGGAATCTGCCTGGAGCAAGTCACTGTTTGGGCGCGTGGTCACTTTCACAGTGGGGGTCATGGCCTTCGTAACAGTAGCAGGCCTCTTCGTCCCGCGAGCCGCGCTGACTCTTTATCCCGAAGAAAAAATCCAATCGGTCGTCATCCCGGTGACCGCAAGCGAATCCAACAATTCCATATCCCTGACCGGAGCGATTCCCGCGCAAACGTTGAAGGCAGTCATCAAGACGGAACAATCGCTTGCCATCGTCAGCGAGATTTCCGTGCCGACCGCAAAATCAAAAGGGATCGTGCGGTTTACGAATTTGAGCCAAAACGAAGTGAGCATTCCCGCTGGGACGGCTGTTGCAACCGCCGGTAAAGTTCGTCACGTTGAAAGATGCGACCCTCGAAGCGGGCATCGAAAAATTTGTGGACGTACCCATCGAGGCGCTCGAGGCGGGCGGCGGGGGAAATGTTGACAGAAACAAAGTGATTGTCCTGGAAGGGCCGCTTGGACTTTCGATCTCGGTGACGAATCTTGATCCTGTCCGAGGCGGCGTGGATTCGCTGATGACCGGCCCAACCGACGATGATCGTTCGAGGTTGAGCGGCATAGTGATGGATAATTTGCGCCGCATGGCCGAGACCGATTTGCGCGCGCAGATTAAGCCATCCGATATTTTGCTGTTGGATACATTCGAGATTTTGGAAATCAAGGAGGAGGAATTCGATCCGCCTGTGGGCCGCCCCGGCAAAACACTGACCTTGAAAATGCAGGTTGAGTTTTCGGCGCGATATGTCTCCGATGAAGCCTTGAAGGAACTGGCGCTTTCCACGCTCAATGCCTCCATCGAAAATGGATTTGTATCCACGGCTTCGCCGGAATACAAGGTCGTCACACAGCCTTCGACCGATACCTCCGGCGTGAGTCGTTTCGATTTGATGGTCACGCGCACCCTGCTCCGTGAAGTGAATGCGTTGCAGGTCTTTTCCCTCGTGCGCGGACATAAGCCAGAGTTGGTAAAAGATGAATTGACCTCCGCTTTATCGTTACGCCAGCCGCCCGATCTTTCGCTCACTCCATCCTGGTGGCCGTGGATGCCGCTGATCCCTTTCAATGTTTCGGTGGCGGTGAAATGAGTGGGTGAAAGCAGGTAAACATGTAAACACGTAGACATGTAAACACGGACTTAAGAAGTTCCCCCACCTGTTTCCTTGTCTACCTGTCTACCTGTCTACCTGTCTACCTGTCTACCTGTCTACCTGTCTAC
>JBBIUO010000050.1:10067-15925 GCA_037440205.1 Chloroflexota bacterium | reverse complement strand
GATGGGTTGTACGGCGTTTTCGCCGACGTTCTTGATGGCGCCAAGTCCGAAGCGGATGTTGGGTTTGCCATCCACATCTTCGATATCGAAATCCCACATGGAAGAGTTGATATCGGGTTGCAGGACGGGCACGCCCATGCTTCGAGCATCGGCGACGTAGAAGGCAACCTTCTCCACCTGCCCGGCCGAAGCGGACATGAGCGCGGTCATGTATTCGGCGGGGTAATGGGATTTGAGGTAGGCGGTCTGGACGGCGACCACACCATAATCCGCTGCATGAGCGCGATTGAATCCATACCTCGCGAACTCCTCCCAATCCGAATAGATCGCGTCGGCAGTGGATTGCTCCATGCCTTTTTCAACAGCGCCTTTCACGAACTTGGCGCGGTGTTTGTCAATATCTTCTTTTTTCTTTTTAGAGATGGCCTTACGCAGTTCATCGGACTAGGAGGGTGTGTAGCCCGCGAGTTCAACGGCGGCTCGCATCAGTTGTTCCTGATAGACGGGGATGCCGTACGTGTCACTGAAGATAGGCTCCATGGACGGATGGCGGTAGGATACGTCCGCTTCGCCGTGCATACGCGCGATGTAATCGGGGATGAAGGCCATCGGGCCCGGACGATACAACGCCACCATTGCGATGATGTTTTCGAGGGTCTTGGGCTTCATTTGCACGAGGTAGCGAGTCATTCCGCTGTTGTGAACGACAAAGCCATTCGCTACAAAGTTGTTTCCAGGAGCTTGCATTTGCAGGTCATAGGTATCTTCCTCGCCTATGAATTCGATGCTCTTAATGCTCACCCATTCGCTATCATCTGGGAATTGAGGACATTCCCATTCTACAAGGTCGGCATATTTGACCTGAAATTCGGCAAACAGGGTTTTGTCCATAACGATTAATGTAAGGTCAGGATATTGTTCATTAAAAAGGGCTATCTTCTCTGCGCTTACATCATCCATCCAGCCCTTGATTTCATAAAATATGTTCTGCTCAGGCACGTAAAAATCAGGGGTATAAGTGATGGTGCTTCCGTTTGCTTTGACCAATTCAAAGGTCTGCGGCTCGTATTGATATTCCCATCCCAAATAACGAAAAACACGCGCTATATCCGCTTCCCAGGAAGAGCGAACATAATGTCCCAGATCTTCCCGATAACCAGACTTTGTATAGGTTTTTGTCTCCTTGGGAGGACGCCCATACATCGGGTTTTTTGTGCCTGAAAGTTTTTTAGAAAGCTTGGCGCGTATCTCTGCCGCCCGTTCACTTCCATGACGCTCCTCCAGCGTAACCCCTTTTTGAGTTGCGTTATATATGCTCAAGTTCTTGATCCAAAGAGTATCTTTGGCAGACTCGGCGGTGAGGCCCTTGTTCCATGCAATATTACCTTTATTGCTTTTCGAAATGCGTTCCCGCACCTCAGGCCGACTTGGATTCGAGGATATATGAGCAGAACAACTCTTGCAATGGCGTGATTGTCTTGAAGGGATTTTCAGTGGCGCGCCGCACCGGATGCAAAGTCTGCCTGATCGGCTGGTATTACTTTTGAAAAGCAAGGCGTCGGTTTGTGGATCAAGTTCGCCCAATGGAATCCAACCGCGCCGGGTAAAGAAATGGTGATCTTTGGTCGCTTTTATCCAACAGTTATTGTCAGCGACAAGGCGATAAACTTCTTTTACGCCGCTATATACGACTTTGTTAATGACATTGGGAATAAAGCGCCCTGCATCCACGTAACATGAGTTTGTGCGGAGAAGTTCACGCCCTCCCAATGTTCCTGCTTTTTCGCGCATTTTGAAATCTTGATATAGATCCCTAATTTTTCGATGACCGATATACGTGTCGCCACCAAGACAACCTTCAATTTGGAACAGCCCTGCTGTTTGTCCGCTTCCCATCAACTCAAAGGATTTGGGATCATCGAGCGGGATGTTATTCAGATCGAATTTGATTCCATGCCGCTTGTAAATCAAATCGCACGCGCGCGCCATGACGGTGAGCGTGATGAGGCCGAGGAAGTCCACCTTCAACATGCCGAGCGAATCGAGGATGCCCATTTCGAACTGGGTCACCGACTTGATGGGCGTTTCCTCCGAACCCGAAGTGGGACGGTGAAGCGGCAGGTATTCGACAATCGGCTTGTCGGAAATGACCACACCCGCCGCGTGCGTCCCCGCATTGCGAACCGTCCCTTCCATTCGGGCGGCGATGTCGATCACCTCGCGCATCTGCGGGTTCTTGTTGTAAATCTCCTTGAACTCCGCAACCGCCATCGCATCTTCCATGGTGGTGTTGCGCCCGGAAACAAAGGGCACGAGCTTGGCGGTTTTGTCCACATCGGGCAGGGGCACTTCCATCACACGCGCCACGTCGCGGATGGCGGCCTTCGTTCCCATTGTGCCGAAGGTGATGATCTGCGCGACCTTGTCCGAGCCGTATTTGCGCGCGCAATATTCGAGCATTTCGTGGCGGCGGTCGTCACGGAAGTCGAGGTCAATATCGGGCATGGAGATGCGGCCCGGATTCAAAAAGCGTTCGAAGATGAGCGCATGTTCGAGCGGGTCCACCATCGTAATTTCAAGGGTGTAGGCAATGATCGAGCCAGCCGCCGAGCCGCGGGCGTTGTACCAGATTCCATGGTCACGGGCGAAGCGGCACAGATCCCACACGATGAGGAAGTAGGCGTCGAATCCCATCTCGTGGACGACTCGCAATTCATAATCGAGTCTTTCGCGGACGCTGGAACTGGCTGCGTCATCCTGATAACGTTTCTTCGCCCCGGCTTCGCACAACGAACGCAGGTAACTTTCCGCGCTGTAGCCCTCCGGTACGGGGAACTCCGGCAGGTGATAGCCCTTGAAGCCGAGATCTACGTTACAACGTTCGGCGATGAGCAATGTGTTGGAAAGCGATTGCGGCACCTCGGCAAAGAGTCGATTCATCTCCGCGGGGGAACGCAGGAAATACGAGTCGTCGGTCATCCTCATGCGCTCGGGATCGCTCAACACGGTCTGCGTTTGCATGGCAAGCAGGATGTCCTGCAATTTCGCGTCGTCCTGATTGATGTAATGCACGTCGTTGGTGGCGATGTACTTCGCCTCGTAGCGCATTCCCAGCTCGAGCAGTTTTTTGTTTAAGTCGGTGATCTCTTTGATGTTGTGCTGTTGCAACTCGACAAAGAAGTTGTCCCTGCCGAAAACGTCGTAATACCAGTTCATGCGGCGGACGGCTTCCTTTGGGTTTTCATCCAGCAACGCGCGCGGAATCTCGGCGGACATACAGCCCGAGGTGCAGATCAGCCCTTCGGAGTGAGCCGCTAAAAAGTCATGATCGATGCGCGGATAATAATAGAAGCCGTCGAGTTGCGCGGCAGACGCAATCTGGAGCAGGTTTCGGTATCCCGTTTCATTTTCCGCAAGCAGGAGCAGGTGCGAGGAGGTGCGGTCGAGTTTGGAGTCCTTGTCCTTCATGGTGCGCGCCGCCATATACGCTTCGAGGCCAATGATGGGTTTGATCCCCTCTGATTTGGCGGCTTTGTAAAAGTCAATCACGCCGAACATCGTGCCATGGTCGGTGATGGCGACGGCGGGCATCTCCATATCTTTAACGCGCTTGACCAGCTTCTTGATATTCGAGAAGCCGTCGAGCAGGGAGTATTCGGTGTGAACGTGAAGGTGGGCGAAACTCATAGTTGGAAAGTTGGGTGGTTTGATGGTTTGGTAGTCGGACAATAAAACCACCAAACTACATAACCACTGAACCAAAAACGATTATAGCACGCATGTTCAAGAATGAACCCAACGGGCGACTTAAAAAATTACGGGCTTCCCTGCTCGTGTTTCAACTGCCAGTAGGAAACGCTCAGGTACGCGCCAAAAATGAAAATGAGGCTGCTGATGTAGGCCCACAACAGGAAGGCAATGATGGTTGCCACCGTGCCGTAGACCAGGTTTGTGACCGAGATGTATGTGGAAACGAAAGCCAAAAAGGTTTTCTTTGCCAGTTCCCAAAGCAATCCGGCGCCGAGTGTCCCCGGCAAAATCTCGCGCCAGGTGGACGTGCCATGCGGGAGGATCATGTAAAGCGCCATGTACAGGGTCATGTCAAGCAGGAGGGTCAACAACAAACCAATGCCGTGACCCAGCGGCAGGGCCGGGTCCGGCAGCCAGAAGCGGATGTTGGCAATGACACTGCCTGCAAACGAGATCAAAAAGAGGGCCGGGCCGACGAAGACCATCACGAACAAAATCGCCACCCCGCGAACCTTCCATGTGGAATGACGCCGCTCGACACGCCAGATTTCGTTCAATGTGTGCGTCAGTGTGTAGAAAAATGTCGAAGCAGACCATACCAGGCTGAGCAGGGCAAAGCCGGTGACAGGTCCGCGGGCGCGAATGATCTCATCAATATTTTGTCCCAGTAACTGAGCCAGCGCCGGCGCCACAAATTCCAATTCCTGAACGGCGATGCGTTGGTCAATGGATGGCCCAAATCCGAAACTGGCGATTGAAATGGTCAGGAGGATGATCGGAAAAACGGAAAACAATGCAATATAGGCGATTGCCGAGGCCATGATCGTCGTTTCAGGCATCAGGGTTTCCCTGACCGCCATTGCAATCACCAGTGGTCAGTCGTTCGTGCGTTCGTTGAGCCTGCGCCAGAATTTCACCGCTTGTTTCTGAATCCCATGTGAAGTCATTTTCATCTCCTCCCGCTCAACCGGCACAACGGGAGAGTGCATGATGCTACGCAGTACGCGGGGTTTTCGTGATCCATTGATTATCAGTAGATCACGAAAACCTCGCGTAGTTTGCGCTCTCTGGCGCAAATTAGGCGTTAGAGAACGCCAATTACGCGCTTTCGTGAAGTACTGATTATAATGTCACTGTATTGGTTTCGAGAGGGATTGCATGTAAAATAATTGTTGAGAAAGTCGCTTGAGGGCGCACCGCGCCCGTATGATACCTGAATAATTCCATGTCATCCGTTCCCATCAGCAAAACCAAGATCGTCACGCCCCGCCGCCGCGCGGAACTGCTCACGCGCAAACGGCTGGTGGATTTTCTGTTCGAGTCTTTGGATAAAAGGCTGATCCTGGTTTCCGCGCCTGCCGGCTACGGCAAGACCTCCCTGCTGATTGACTTCGCCAGCCAGAGCGAGTTGAAATGCTGCTGGCTTACCCTCGATGAAATGGACCGCGACCCCCAGCGTTTTATTGCCTATTTCATTGCCGCGATATCGGAACGTTTCCCGGATTTCGGGAGTCAATCCGCCTCCGTGCTTGGAAGCCTGACCTCGCTTGAGCAGGATATGGAAAGGGTGCTGGTAACGCTGGTCAATGACGCATACGAGCATATCCATGAGCATTTCATCCTGGTACTCGACGATTTCCACCTCGTGGAAAATGTTCAGCCGGTCCATGCCTTCCTGAATCGATTCATCCAACTCGTGGATGAAAATTGCCACATCGTCATCTCTTCGCGCGTGCTGACAAGCCTGGCGGACCTGCCGCTGATGGTGGCCCGCGAACAGGTAAACGGGCTGGACTTTACCGACCTTGCATTCCATCCGGATGAGATCCAGGCCCTTTTGGCGCAGAACAATCATCGGTTCATTTCGGACGATGAAGCCAGGAAAATGATCGAGAGGAGTGAAGGCTGGATCACCGGCCTGCAATTCTCCGGCAACGGCGCCTTGGCCGGGGACTTCGTCAAACCGGTATCAGGTATCGGCGTCGGTTTATCCGATTTTCTCGGTCAGCAAGTGCTCGACCGCCAGTCTCCGGCCCTGCGCGATTTTCTCCTGCGCACCTCCATGCTGGAGGAATTTGATGTATCTCTGTGTCAGGCCGTCCTTTCCC
>JBBIUO010000050.1:0-10038 GCA_037440205.1 Chloroflexota bacterium | reverse complement strand
GACTGATCGCCGCGGTGATTCAAAACAATCTTTTTGTCCTGCCGGTGGGCGCGGATGGGAAGTGGCTGAGGTATCACCACCTCTTTCGTGATTTTTTGCAGGCGCAATTTAAGCGGACCCATCCCGAAGAGGTCAGGCCGATCCTGTCCCGCCTGGGACACACCTATGAAGAACTGGCTGAATGGGAAAAGGCTCATTACATTTACAAGCAATTGGGCGATGCCGATGTTCTTGCGGTGATGATCGAGCGCGCATCCACGTTCATGTTTCAGCATGCCGCCGTTACATTGGAATCGTGGCTTAACGAACTGAGTCCATCCATACTACGGACCCGCCCCGGCCTGCTTTCCATTCGCGGCGCAATTTCATTTACAAAGGGAAATACGCACGAAGGACTGGCGTTGTTAAATCAGGCGGAGCAGGCTTTTCGCGCGGATGGAAATATACCGGGCCTGGCCCTGACGTTGGTAAGACGGGGAAGCGCCCACCGTTCCCTCGGCAGTTATGATGAATCTCTGCGCGATGCCGAAGAAGTCATTGCATTGACCGAATCGCAAGATGACCTGCAATTGTTATACGCGGAGGCTTTGCGAGTTAAAGGCCTGGCTCTGTATCGTTTGGGGCAGGCGCGTCAGGCAGCGGTCTTTTTGGAAAGTTCCCTGAATTTGCACGTCCGCCTGAACGACACTTCCAGCATACCGATTCTGCACATGGAAACAGGTATGGCATACCAAACCGTCGGGAACTACGCAGAGGCTGGTGCCGCCTACGAAAAGGCGCTTCAAATTTGGAGGCAGGAGGGAAACTTGTCCTGGCAGGCCAGTTTACTGAATAATCTTGCGATCTTGCATCAGTCACAGGGTGAATATGAAAAGGCCGCCATGTCGTTCGAGGATGGGCTAATCTGCGCCCGGCGCAGCGGGTACGCCCGCATGGAGTCCATCATCGCTACCGGCTTGGGGGATTTGTATGCTGAGTTGGAGGATTTCGACATTGCGCAGGACAATTACCAGCACGCGCAGGAAGTTGCCAAAAAGATGGATGATCGTTTTCTTCTTTCCTATCTGATCATCGCCCAGGCGGGGCTTGCCCTTCTACAAGGAAACGCCGCGGAAGCGTTCAGGCTGGTCAGGCATGAAGATGAAACGATCCAACACAGTGATTCACTTTACGAAAAGGGATTACTGAACCTGACCCTCGGGCGTTATTCCCTCTTGAATGGGGATCCATCCCAGGCGATTCATGAACTTGAAGAAGCCGGGCGTTATTTCACCGAAGACGGGCGGAAACAGGAAAGGGATGCCTGCCGTATCTGGCTGGCGGCGGCCTATCACCGGGCAAAAAACGAAGACCTGGCCGGCCAGGCGATAAAACCTGTACTCGGGAGCGGCCGCGCCCAGGTTGCCCATTCCATCATCGTGTCAATTCATCAGGCGCGGGAGTGGCTGGATGGATTGCAGGCGCATCCCAATGTCGGACGCGCAGTCGGAGACCTGCTCACCCGTGCCAGTAGACACGCTGAAAAACTACCCACCACCCGGCGGCAACTGCGCCGCATGGCCCATGTCGTGCAGATTCCCAACCCCCATTTGATCATCCGTGCCTTTGGTCCCGCCTCGGTCAGTGTAAGCGGGAAACCGTTAACCATCTCAGACTGGCAGACACAGCCTGTGCGCGATCTGTTCTTTTTCTTCCTGACCTCCCAAAAGCCCCTCACCAGAGAACAGGTTGGAGAAATCTTCTGGCCGGATGTGGATGAACCCCAAAAGTTGAAACAACGGTTCAAGAATGAAATTTATCGTCTGCGCCGCGCGGTCGGTCAGGATGTCATCGCCTATGAAAATGTATTTTACAAATTCAACCGCTCCCTGGATTTCGAGTACGACGTCGAGGCGTTTGAATCGTTCCTCTCGCGCGCAAAATCAACCGCAAGTCCCGCGGAGCAGATCGAGTTCTATCAAAAGGCGGCTGATCTCGTGCGCGGCCCATTTTTGGAAGATATCTACGCCGATTGGCCCGGGTTGGAACGCGAACGCTTGGGCCAGGCCTATATTTCAGCGCTTATCACCCTGGCCGAGGTCCTTCACAAACAGGCCCAGCCGGAACAGGCGCTTGCCGCCTGCCAGCGCACGCTGGAATATGACCCCACCGTCGAAGCGGCCTACGCGCTGTCCATGCAGGCATACCACCGGCTTGGAGACCGCGCCTCGATCATACGAACCTACAAAACCTGCGAGGAGGTCATGGATCGTGAAATAGGACTGCCCCCCTCAAAGGAGACTCAGGAACTGTACAAGCGCCTGATCGCATGAAGGATTTCGGCATAAACCCCACAAATCAGCCCCATTTTGGGGCTGATTTTTTTAATCTTTTGAAGCCTGTTTTGAAGCCTGGTGAGTCGTATCCTATAGTCAGCAAACGATTGAAAAAAGGATACTCCCATGAAAAACACATTTGCCTCCCTCGTCCTGTTCGCCCAAAAAATCAACCGCCAGCACATCCAGTTGATCCTTGTGATCGCCTCACTGGTTGCTCTCGTTCTCGGCACCGGCGCGCCTCTGGAGGGCGGCGGTATTGGCAAATAAATGATTCTACTGTCGGCCATTGCCATCGGGCTGACAGCCGGGTGGGTGTGGGCGTTCTGGCATGGAAACCCATACCAGGCCCCCGAACTCCATCACTTCTGGCTGGCCTTCGCCGCCTTTCTGCCGCAGTTCGTTGCCATTCAGTTCTCCGTCCCAGACCCGCTGGCGGCTGTGTCTCTCCTCGGTTCGCAGGCCCTATTGCTTGGGTTTGCCTGGCTGAACCGGCGCATTCCCGGCATGATGGTTCTGATCTGCGGAGCGGCGCTTAACCTGACCGTGATGGTCGCCAACCGGGGCTTCATGCCCATCAACCCGCAGACAGCAGGCCGCCTGGTGCCAGAAGAAGTTCTGCTGGACTTCCAACCCGGGAGCCGCATCGGCCCAAAGGACATTCTTCTGTCCCCGGAAGATACCCGCTTCGAGTGGCTGGCGGATCGCTTCCTACCCCCGGCCTGGTTCCCGTATCAAGTGGCTTTCAGCCTCGGCGACGTTTTTATCGCCATCGGCGTCTTTTGGATGCTTGCGCGCACAGAGTCATCCATACATTTTTTAAATAGAGGTATGCAAACATGATCGCACCGCTCACATATCAAAAAACAATGCCAGTCAACATCGCCCCACGACCAAACATTTCCCATGGACTGAGCCGCGTTTTTTCCGCGGCAATCGTCAATAAACAATTTTGCACCATGTTGCTGGAAGACCCAAATACAGCCATCAACAGCGGCTATCTTGGAGAAACCTTCTCCCTCAGCCGGGAGGAACGCGACCTGATCGTCTCCATCCGGGCCGATTCCCTCTCCGACCTGGCAAAACAAGTCAGCCGCTCGTTGAGCAATAGTTACTAATTCCGCACCGGGCTGGGTTGAATTTCCTCCTGCCATATCCCATTGATCCATCATGCCAGGCGCTTTGTAAATCGAGATTTAGCCATGTGTTCCGGTACGGATACGATCAATGAGGCAGTCTGCCCAGGTCGGGACTTTTATATGATGATTACAGAACTTTCCCTTCAAAACCTGCCCGGCGCCGACCAGAAACTGGGGGCGATCTTTCAGGCATTCGACGACCTGTTGTTCGTCCTCGATTCCGATGGGACAATTTTGGACTATAAAGCCGGCAATGTAACCCAGTTGTATACCCCGCCGGAAAAATTCCTGATGAGGAAAATGCAGAATATCCTGCCCTCGGAAATCGGTGCAAGGATTGATGGGGCGCTGCACAAGATCCGTTCCGGGAGCAAGGTTTCGCTAATTGAATATTTTCTCCTCACGTCCGCCGGTAAGCGCTGGTACGAATCGCGTCTGGTTGCGCTTCCGAACAACCAGATCATCATGATCGTGCGCGACATCACCAGGTACAAGCGGTCGGAGGAAAAGATCATACGCCAGTACGGTCAGTTATCCGCCCTGCGCTCCATTGACCTTGCCATCGCATCCGACCTCGACCTGAAACCGGTATTATCCATGATCCTCGATCACGTCCGGATGCAGTTGAACGTCAATGCCGCATCCATTCTGTTGCTCGACCCGCAGACCCAAATGCTTGAGTTTGCGGCAGGCGCAGGGTTCTTCACTTCGGCATTGCAACACACCCGTTTGCAAATCGGCGAGGAATACGCCGGAAAGGCGGTTTTGGAACGACAAGTCCTCTACATCCCCAACTTAAAATCCCGCCAGACCTCTTTCCTGCGTTCTCCGTTTTTGAACCAGGAAAACTTTACCGCCTATTACGCCGTCCCCCTGATCGCACGAGGACAATCCGTGGGCGTGCTGGAGATCTTCCACCGTTCCCCGCTTGAAGCGGACCAGGACTGGCTGAATTACATGGAAGCGCTGGCAGGGCAGGCCGCCATTGCCATAGATAACGCGATGCTTTTCCAGCACATCCAGCGCTCCAATGAAGAGTTGACCCTGGCGTATGACAAGGTGATCGAAGGCTGGTCACATGCACTGGATCTGCGCAACAAGGAGACGGAGGAACACTCCCGGCGCGTGACTGAATTGACCGTAAAACTGGCAGAGCGGATCGGAATTTCGCAACCCGAACTCACCCACATCCGCCGCGGCGCGATCCTGCATGATATTGGCAAGGTCGCCATCCCGGATAACATCCTGCTCAAACCCGGGCCGCTGACCGATGAAGAATGGGTGGTCATGCGCCGCCATCCGCAGATCGCCGTGGACCTGCTCAAGCCCATAGATCATCTTGCGCCCGCGCTGGATATTCCCCGTTCCCATCATGAAAAATGGAATGGAGAGGGCTACCCAGACAGGCTTGAAGGCGAGGATATCCCCCTGGCCGCGCGCATTTTCGCCATCGTGGATGTGTACGATGCCCTCACGTCAGACCGTCCCTATCGCCGCGCCTGGCTGCAGGCGGAGGCCATTCAACATATAACCGAACAATCCGGGATCCATTTCGATCCGCATGTTGTCCCGGTATTCATCGAGATGATGGATCACCAGGCTCGATACAACACACCGCATGAGCAAGAGGGGGAAAGGGGATAGGGTGCGCCTCAACTTCCTAGGCGGTTTACATGGGAGTTGCAGAACGAGGTTGAGGCGCGCCTGGGTATTTTCCAGATCCACCCGCGGCTCTTTAGACACTTACCCTCGAACCGAACCCAAAAAGCAGGACAGAAAAAGAAATCCCCACAAAAGGAGGGCTAAAGATACACCATCGGCAATATTTCCCACGATCACCGAGGCGGGGATGCGCGTCCCTTTTATGCAAGGTTCGCCCTGCAACCCGTCCCATTCCTTTCCATTATCCAGCCGCAACCAACTCCTCCAACAACCTGATCAACTTCTCCCCAATCGCGGCGCGGCTGAAATTCTTTTGCAAATAATCTCGTCCGCGCAGACCCATGGCGCGGCTTTGATTCGGGTCGGATGCAAGTTTACGAATTGCATTCGCCAGTTCGAGCGCATTCCCCGGTGAAGCGAAAATCCCACAGCCCGCGGCCTCCACCACCTCGCGGATCACGCCGTCAATTGCCAGCGCCACAGGCCGCCCCGCCGCCATGTAATCGAAGACCTTGTTCGGGTACGTCGTTTTATATTCCTCCAGCGGCTTGAGGATCGCAATGCACGCATCCGCGCCCGCGAGCGCGCCAGCCATCTCTGTTTTCGACACCGAAGGCAGAAAGGTCACATTCGCCAAATTCATCTTTTGTGCTCGCGCCATCAATGCGAGTTTCTCTTTTCCGTCGCCAAGCAAAACGATCTGGATATTTTTTGCATCGGCCAGCAAAGCCGCCGCATCCAGCGCCACATCCAAATCATTCGACATGCCATGCGCGCCCGCATACAACGCCACAAATTTATCTGTCAACTGATTTGATTGACGGAACGCCGCGCCATCATCATCTGGATCGAACATGGATGGATCCGCGCCGTTGGGAATCAACTCCACGCGCTTCGCCCCTCGACCTGAAACTGGTCCTAAAAACCCCGGGCTGTTGACCATCACCCGGTCCGCGCAGCGGTAGAGGAATCGCTCCAGCCATTCGGCGAAAAAAATCAAAATGAGATTCTTCAGCACACCCACCGCAACCGCAAACTGCGGCCACAGGTCGCGCACCTCGAATAAAAACTTCGCGCCTTTGAGTCTCGCCAGCGCCCAGGCTGTCACTCCCTGAAAGATGGGCGGCGACGTGCCCCACACGAGGTCAACGTTTTTCACGCCCAGTCCGATCCAAAACGAGGATAGCATGAACGAAAGAAAGGCAAAAACACGATGAAGAAAGGATTTATGATGCGCGGAATAAACCGAAGCGCGAAAAATGTTGATGCCCCCCTCCGGCTCCCCCCATTTTCCTTGAAAATGGGGGGAGTGCCCCGAAGGGGCGAGGGGGGTCCCCGTAATGTAACTGACCGGCGAAGCGATCACCGTCACCTGATGCCCCTGCGAGGCGAGCAGACGCGCAAATTCATGGTGGCGCGTGCCGCCGGGCTCACCGAGTGATGCGAATGCCTGATGAATGATGAGGATGTGCATGGGGAAAAGGATGTCATTGCGAGAGCATGTTCTTCGCCCGAAGCAATCTCCCTTTAATGAGCAGGTTGCTTCGTCGGGAAGAGCGCCCTCCTCGCAACGGCATGATTGTTATCATTTACTTTTTCTCTTCGATGATTATAACTGGCTCAAGCGGCCAGCCTTCCTTCGCAAAACGGATGACCAGATCGGCAAGTTCGCGCGGCAGGACGTTTTTGTTTTTCACATCCTCCAACGGCATCCATAGCGGGTGATAGGTTCCATGCACAGGATCGTATTCGCCGTATTCCTCGCCTGTGCCGGCGCCGAATTCGCCGCCGATTTTTTCGGCCAAAAAATAATACTGCATCTTCTCGTTGAAATGCACATCCGCCACTTTTTGTTTGATGACGACCTGAATCCCCAACTCCTCCTCCGCCTCACGAATGGCGGCCTGTTCCGGGCTTTCGCCTTCGTCCACACCGCCGCCGGGGAAGGTGAAGTAATGCAATCCCGCGCGGTGACGTTCGATCAGCGCGAGTTTGCCGTCTTCGATCAGGATGATGCCGGAGCGTATTCGCATTTTGAATCTCCCGATTAAACATCACACGCATCTGGCAAGGCGCATTCGTTGGGGCGCAAGTAGAGCGCAAGATAAATCTCCCTGGCACTGCCCGCCAGGGCAAGTGTGCAGTACGCATTACCCAAGCATTTCGCGCGTCTTGTTGATGTCGTCGTAGATCTGTTCGAGCAGGGCGCCCACCGAATTGAATTTCAATTCATCGCGCAGGCGGGCCACGAACTCCAGTTTCACTTCCTCGCCGTAGATGTTGCGCTTGAAATCGAGCAGGTGGGCTTCGAGGCTGGGAATCTTTTTATCCGGCGTGAATGTGGGGTTGAAACCGATGTTGGTGGCGGCCATGAATCTTTCCGCGCCGACGACAGCCCAGCAGACATAAATCCCGTTTGCGGGGATGACCTTTTGTTTTGGGTAATCAATGTTTGCGGTGGGAATGTTGATCCTGCTCCCGCGCCCATCGCCGTGAATGACGGGGCCGCTGAGGCTGTAATCATAACCGAGCAATTTGGATGCCTCGCCGACATTGCCGGTGGAAACCAGTTTGCGGATTTCTGTGGATGAGATCACGCCGCTTTCGTCACCGAGGGCTGGTACGACCTCGACGGAATAGTCCATGCTTTGACCGATCTCTGCCAGGCGCGATGCGTTGCCTTCGCGTCCGCGGCCGAGGGCAAAGTCATAGCCGATGAGCAGATGCTTGAGGCCGAGACTCTGTCGGAGCCGATCCATGTACTCGTAGGCAGTGGCAGTTGACAGGTCACGTGTGAAGCGCTGGGTGACGACATAATCCACGCCCAGGCTTCCCAATAAATCCGCCCGTTCCTCAGGCGTGGTCAGGCATTTGATGTCCTGCCCGCTTAAGACGCTGGCCGGGTGCGGATAAAAAGTAAGCACAACCGCAGGCTCGGAGTGCGCGTGCGCTTCATCCACCAGTTTGCGGAGGATCTGCCGATGCCCGCGATGCACGCCGTCGAAGACGCCGATGGTGAGCCAGGCGTTTTGGATGGAAAGTTCTTCGAGGGAATGATAATGCTGCATGATATAAAAAAGCCGCCATAAAGGCGGCTGGTATCATTACGAGGGCCGCAAAGCGGCGATGAAACAATCTCTCCATTCACTTGGAGATCGTTTCAGGCGGAACGCTTCGCGCGCCGCTCGCAACACTTGCACCGCGCGCAAGTGCAGTGTGACATTGTTAATCCGAAGTGAAGAACACCTTCTTGGGTTGCCACTCGAGGGAGCCGTCTTCGGCGGTGGCAAGTTCCATGAGCGCAACCAGTTCGCCCTGCGTGCTGACGCCGCGAACCTTTGTCTCTTTTGGCTGGCCGGAGACCTTGACGCGGTGCCCATGGCGGACGCCTTCCACTTCGTCGGGGTTGAGTTCCACGGCAGGCCAATCGCCCAGCGCTTCGGCGGCGGGGATGAGGTATTGATACCAGTTGCCGGCAGTGAAGGCTTCCTGCAATTTTCGCAGGGGCACAGAATCGCGCAATGAGAAACGTCCGCTCTTTGTGCGGCGCAGGCCGACAAGATATGCGCCACAACCCAATTTCACACCGAGGTCATTCGCCAGCGAGCGGACGTAGGTGCCGGACGAGCAATGGACATCGATCACCACTTCGGGCGGAGTCCATTCCAGCACTTCGAGGTGGTGCACGGTGATCTTGCGCGGGGCAAGGTCCACTTCCTCGCCCTGACGCGCCATCTCGTAGGCTTTGCGTCCCTGTACTTTTACGGCGGAGTAGGGCGGAGGGGTCTGCTCAATCTCACCAATAAATGATTTGAGCGCCTCTTCAAATTGCGCTTCTGTGACGTTGACCGGGTCTTTTGTGGGGGTGACCCGGCCTTCCGCATCGAAGGTGTCGGTGGAGCCTCCCAAACGGATGATGGCCTGATAGCGCTTGTCGGATGCGGAGACGTATTCGCTCAAACGCACCGCCGGGCCGACGAGGATGACCAGCACGCCGGAAGCGCGAGGGTCCAATGTGCCGGTATGGCCGGCACGGCGCAACCCCGTTCCATTACGGATGACCTGCACCACATCATGCGATGTCATGCCGACAGGCTTATCCACAACGAGGGCGCCAGATATGGCATTCTTTATATCCTGACTATTCATCTTACATTCCTCCTTTAGAGTTTTCCTTGACTAATTATCAGTAGATCACGAAAACCTCGCGTAGTTTGCGCTCTCTGGCGCAAATTAGGCGTTAGAGAACGCCAATTACGCGCTTTCGTGAAGTACTGATTATGACATATTTATCTGAATTTACAACATGACGCTGGTCATGCTCATTTCACATTTGTTACAAATCCAGCATCTCGCGCGTTTTTTCGAGAACTTCCTTCTGAATTTCCTTCAAGCCGCCTTCGATGTCCGCGCCCGCGGCGGCGGCATGACCTCCTCCTCTAAAGTGTTTTGCCACCTGTGAGACATCCAAACCGGGCTGCAACGCACGCCACGAGATTTTCACATGATTATCGTTTTGTTCCACGAAAATCATACCGACTTTATTTCCGTCAATGGCAGAGATCATGTTGATCAGGTCGGCGTCGTCGTTGCCGCCATAACCAGCGGACTTGCGGTCAGTAAGGGTGAGCGTGCCCCACACAATGCCGTTTTTGCTTTGCAGGCTGGAGAGTCCTGCGCCCCAGTATCGCGCGGCGGGAAACGATTTATTCACCAATGCCCGCATGTAAATCTCCGGCATATCCACGCCCGCTTCCATCAACGTGGCCGCCTGGCGAAGCGACTCCGGCGTGGTGTTGGATGTGCGAAAGCCGAGCGTATCGGTGATGATGCCGGTCAGCAATGCGGCGGCAATCGGTTTCGTGATTTTCAATCCCCATTCAGGCAGGTGATTGGTAAGGATCGCCGCAGTGGCGACCTCC
>JBBIUO010000049.1:15682-15927 GCA_037440205.1 Chloroflexota bacterium | reverse complement strand
GCACCGTAGACGTACTTCAAAAACAAAACTCCCGGATGGTTCACAATCCATCCGGGAGTTTTGTTTTCGGATAAAATCAAACTGTGGATCTCATCACCAGCCTTTCCAACCCTCTTGTCAAACACGCGCGCGCATTGCGCCAAAAGAAGACCCGCGTTGAAACTGGATTGTTCCTCGTCGAAGGCATTCATCATGTGGGCGAAGCAATCGAAGCGGGATGGAAGATCGAAACCATTTTGTACGCG
>JBBIUO010000049.1:9034-15651 GCA_037440205.1 Chloroflexota bacterium | reverse complement strand
GCGCCTCACGACTCCGCCCCAGCCTGTTTCTGTCCAAGTGATGGAATCGTTGGCTGACAAAGAGAATCCCCAGGGCGTGATCGCATTGATGCGCGCCCGAAATATTCCCATCGGCAATTTGAAATCTTTTTCACGCGCTGTTGCATTGGTTTCTCCGCAAGACCCCGGCAACGTCGGCACGATCCTGCGCACCATGGATGCGGTCAACGCCGACGCGCTCTTCCTGCTCGAAGGCGGTGTGGAACTGTATCATCCCACCGTTGTCCGCGCCAGCATGGGGACGTTGTTCTGGAAGCCGGTCGTTCAAACCACATTCAGCGAATTTCTTGGCTGGGCGCGCAAAAACGAATGTCAACTGATCGCCACTTCCGCCAAGGCGGATGTGGATTACCGCACGCTCGTTCCGCAACTTCCCTGGATTCTGGTTTTGGGAACGGAACAAAAGGGACTTACAAAAGAACAAACCGCCGCGTGCGATGTCACCGTATCCCTGCCCATGCAAGGGCGCGCCAGTTCGTTGAATCTCGCCGTCGCGGCGGGGGTTTTGCTGTATCAGTTCGGGGAAGTTTGAAAGACTCGATTGCGATAGTCAGCATCAAAGAGCATCCCTGTTTCAAGCGGGGGTGCTTTTTTTTATCGGCATTTGTTTTGCAGGTGGCGTTCCCGCCCTCGAAAAAATTATGACATTTGGCATTATCATCGGAAACCGGCGTGTGCTATATTGATTTAGCCCAATTTGTGGAAGAGGATAAAAATGAACAAAAGAATTTCTTTCATCATTTTGACCATAAGCATTCTGACGCTTGCATGCAACCTCGTATCTTCGTTTTCCGCGCCGACAGCGACGCCTGTGCCTCCCACTCTCCCACCGCCGACTGCCACCCTGGTTCCAACCGCCACCACAGCGCCCACCGACACGCCGGAGCCACTGCCAACGCCCACGCTGGTCATTCTTCCACAGCAATGGAACGGCACGTACGACCAGGCCGGTATCGGCAAGATCATCATCACCATATTGATCGAGAAAATGGACGGGGATGTATTTCTCGGCAAGATGTTCTGGACGGGAATGGCAAATTTCCGGGGAGCCATCACCCGAATCAGCGGGCAATTTGTCAGCGACTTTGGCGATGCGCAGGAGCAGGCCATGTGGGGCAATCACCCCGATTACAGGAACGGCGACAGGAGCGGGGCCTGGATCAAGTGGACGGAGACCGAATTTGTAAACGGCGGCGGGTACACGCTGGGCGGATGGTATTACGGCCATATTGTTAAAGACAAGATGACGGGGATTTATTATCAGTACTTCACGAAAGCGCGTAATTGGCGTTCTCTAACGCCTAATTTGCGCCAGAGAGCGCAAACTACGCGAGGTTTTCGTGATCTACTGATTATCTCAACGATAAGATCAATTCGTTTGCCAGCAGTGACTTATGGGAACTCGAAATGGTGAAGTAGGAAGATTGACGCAAAACACAACCCGCCTCGGAATTGATTTTTCGAGGCGGATTTGTCGTTGGATCAAATTGTCGGGTGATGGGGGTATTTTTGTTACATGAGAAGCACAAAAATGGAAATGATCGCAAGTTGCGCCAATGGGTAATAACTGGCTCTGTCGAACAACGCCGCCGCCATGCGCCCCTCTGTCTGTTTCATGTACAGGTCATAACCCGGCTTGATGAGCAAAAAGATGCCCGCCAGCGCGCTCGCAAAAAGATAAGGCCAGGTGAGGGGGAGGGGCGAAACGCGCGGAAGGAACAAGCTGATCGTCACCGTAAGCGCGAGGGTCAGCAGGACGATAATCCCCGCCGTTTGTGTGCCGAGTTGCAGGGGAATGGTCTTGGCGTGGACGCGTTTGTCTTCCTCTGTGTCGTTCCAGTCTGCGGGGACGTTTTGCCCGCCGATCTCCCAAAAGAAAACCCAGGCGAGAACCAGCAGGACAAGTTGAAACGATGGATTGGGATCCACAACATAAATGGCGGCAATCGGTCCGCTCGATTTGACCAGTCCGCTGACGAAGGTCCGCAGGTAGGTGATCTTGAGCATGAGACAGTAGATCACTTCGAGAATCGCGGCGGCCAGCAGAATGACGATAATGAACGGGTTAAGCAGGTAGGAGCCGATCAGCGCCGCCACAAACCACCCGGCAAACCACAAGACGCCGCTTCGGTAGGGCAGGATATTCTGCGCCAGCGGGTAACGCTGGGCGGATGCTTCGACCGAGTAACCGGCATTCATGCCCCCGGCAAATTTTTCCCTGTCCACTGCGGCGCCAACCAGATCGTTCAGCGCGTAGATGGCGGTATAAGCGGCAAAAGCGGTGAAGAGGGAGAGGGCTATCGTTGCCACTGGCGGGAATTTGCCCAGCCAGAGCAGGGCGACAAAGCCGGGCATGGCAAGATCCAGAATGCCGTGTGTAGTTCGTGAAAGTGCAAAGAATCGTTTCATCACCAAATCTCCAGATACAGTACAGCGACATTCATGTTGCTTTTTGAGGGCGCAAAATAAATTTTGCTGTACAGCAAATTATCTCTTCGCAAAATGCGCCATGTAGTTGACATCTTCCCTGCCTGGGGCAACCTTGAACGTGCGGGTGAAGGGATTGTACATCAGGCTGGCGAGGCGGACGAATTCCAGCCCGGCTTCGCGGTTCCAATTCTTCAATTCGATGGGACGAATCAATTTTGAATACGTGTGCGTGCCGCGCGGCAAGAGGCGCAAAATATATTCACCGCCGACGATGGCAAACAAAAACGCCTTCGGTGTGCGGTTGATGGTCGAGAAGAACGCAAGCCCGCCGGGCTTCAATGCCTGCGCGCAAGCCGTCACCACCTTACCCGGCTCCGGCACATGTTCCAGCATTTCCATGCAGGTGACCACATCGAACGTCCCTGCGTGTTTTGCGGCAAAATCCTCTGCTCTTTCATAGATGTAGTCAATGTTCAGCCCCTGCTGTTGGGCGTGTCGTTGGGCGACTTGAAGAGACGCTTCGGACAGATCCAAGCCTGTCACCTGCGCCCCGGCTTTTGCCAGCGCTTCGGAGAGAATCCCGCCGCCGCAACCCACATCCAGGATTTTAGGATTTGAGACAGTGACTTTTTCCATGATGAAGTTGGTGCGCAAAGGGTTGATGGTGTGAAGCGTTCCCATCTCGCCTTTTGGATCCCACCAGATTTGGGAGACCCGGTCGAACTTGTCTATTTCCTTGTTATCGGCATTTTCAAACGTGGTCATATTTTACAGTAATCCATTCTTCTAAATTTTTAACGGCGAATTCGATCTCGTCTGCTTTGATGTCGTTGACAAAAATACATTCTCCGATGCCGCGCGGCATGGGAACACGTTGCAGACCATTTCGATGGTAGGTACGCTCCGTCAGCGAAGCCCAGAGCAGGCCCGGGTCAAGGATGGAAGCGTTCAGTTCATATCCAAGTGCATCAATCAGGCGGAAGATGCGTCCCGTTTCTTCATCGGATAAAAGATTCCGTCCGCGCGCGATCAACGTGGAGACGAGAATATCGAGCAGAACCGCCTCGCCGTGAAAGAGATGCGCTTCGTGGCGCGTTTCCAAACCATAACTGAACGTGTGGCCGAAATCCACTTTGCGCGCCAGTTCTTCTTCGAACAAATTCGGCTCCAATTCCTCCAGCATTCCCCGGATCGCCTGGTCGAGAATGGCGTCGCCTTCATCGTCTTGAAAGTGGGCATCCACACTTTGCGGCCCGTGCGTTTCCAACAGGTTGAATAGATCCGCATCTTTGATGACGGCCAGTTTGATGATTTCGCAAACGCCGTTCAGGATGTGGCGACGGGGAAGAGTCTTCAAAAAGGATTTATCCAGCAGAACCTTTTGCGGTGGATGAAAAGCGCCGAGACGATTCTTGCTACCGTTGAAGTTGATCCCGGTTTTGATGCCGATCGATGCGTCAACATATCCCATCAACGTGGTCGGCACTTTGATGTACGGCACGCCGCGCCGGTAACTGGCCGCCACAAAACCGACCACGTCGGTCAGCACGCCGCCTCCGATGGCGATGATCGGTTCGTCGCGGCGATGAATGGGAAAGGAATCCAGTTCGCGCAGAATGGAGAGGTAATAATCGAGGGTCTTGTTCTCTTCGCCGCCTGGAAAGGTGACGATCCTGGCTTCGATGTGATGATGCGAAAAATAATTCCGTATCTCGGCGGAAAAATATTTTTCCACGTTGCTGTCCACCACCACAAAGCGGCGGGAATCTTCGATCTTTCCCACAGAAAGCAACGCCCAATTTTGCGGATGAAACAGGTTGGAGGTGTTGATGACCTCGTATTCGATTGTGTGCTGGTACGTGACTCGTCGTGTGCTCATTCTATTCCTAAACGATTTGCCGCCAATTGGATTTGGCGTCCAGCACTCTTTTTGCAAGCGCCTGCGCCATTTCCAGGCTGTGATTTTTGTAGTTGCCGCACTGCGCGATGTTGGCGTATGGCACTTCGCTGGCGGTGAGAACATCTTTCAGAATTTTTTCATAGGTATCGAAGATGGCTTCGGCGCGTCCTTCATTGAAAAGAACAAGGTAAAAGCCGGTCTGACAGCCCATCAAACCGATGGAGATGAAATTCTGCGGCATGTATTTTTGAAAGCCCCACAACAGGAAATGCTCGAAGGAGTGCATTTCCGTGGAGGATAAAAAGATCGAATTGGGTTGGTTGATGCGCAAGTCCACCGCGTATACCACATCGCCCGTCGGCCCTTCGGTAAACGAGCGAAGTTTGACGTGCGGCGCTTTCAATATGCGGTGATCCAATTCCCCAACTGTACCGGCCTCCCAGCCGAGTTGAGCAACGTCTATCATAACTCTCTCCTGTGTTTGTTGTACTGCGGCACGCTTCGCGACGCCGCTCCTGTAAAGCGCAAAATAAATTTTGCGGTACGATTATTTACACAAACTGCGACAAATGCCTGTAACTATCGTTCAGCGCCTTTTCCCACGAAGCGACGTGGTGATACAGTTCGACGGATGCGTATCCAGAGAAGCCGTTATCGGTCAGCGCTTTGAAACTGGCGGCGAAATCCATCGTCCCTTCACCGGGGATTTCGTGGAAGTGGACAATGCCGGTTAGGGTGTTTGCCACCATTTTATCCATCAACAATTTACCGTTCGCATCCTTTGTGTTTCGCAAATAAATGATGATAGGCCTCGCCCGCTCCAACACGTCATAACTTAGCCCCGGCACAGAAATAAGATAAACGAAGATTTCATTATCAATCGGGGATGCGCCCGCGTACAGGCTGTTGTAGTCCACGAAGGCGGGCGGCGTGGAAATGTTCGCCGATCCCAGAATCGATTCGATGCGCTTCTTCTGCTTTGCATCAGGCGTTTCGTCGTAAAAGTAAATCGGATGGTCGGGATCGACCAGCAGGTAATCTGCAAATTCGGGGAAGTAGATCAGATATTTGGCGAAGTTCAAATCCATTTTGAGGTTATCCGCCATCTTGACCAGTTTCAGGTTGTAACCTTCCTGCGAATCGGAGACGTGCAAAAACTTCGCGTGCGGCGCGGCTTTGCCCAGCGCTTCGAGGTAATTCTGCTCCGAGCAGTAGTTGTGATTCAAGTCGAGATGCAGTTGAAAATGCGGCGAATTGACTTCGTTGACAAGATTTATGCCCTGCTCCAATGTTTCGATGTACATGCCGGGTTCAGGTTCGATCAGCAGGGTGATATCTTCATCACCATGCAGTTCCTTCAAGCATTGATGGATGCTGTCCACCAGCAGTTCGCGCGGATTAACTGTCGGGTTGGACACATGCTCATCGCGGATGAAGCCGCTTCCAAAGGTCACGAGTGAAACGCCTAACTTGCGGGCAACGTCAATTCCCCGTTTGACAAGGTTGATGCGACGCTTCCGTCCCGCCAGATCGGGAGTCATCAATGAAGGTTCGTGCGGACGCTGTGGGGTGAAAAAATGCGAAGCGGTCGAAACGCAGGCGGCTTTTACTTCCAAACTGTCGAGCCGCTTTTTGACCGCCTCCAGATATTCGTTGGTGATATTGAACGGGTTGAACTGGTCTCGGTGAAAAGAGAGTTCGATGCCCGGATATCCCGCCTTGTCCACTTCATTGATTGAATCCAAAAAATCCAGGTTGGTTAACCCAAAGGTGCTGTAACTCAATTTGATCATTCCTGTCGCTCCGAAAATCTGAACCTGCTTTGCCGTTGCTGAATCGATTCAGCCGGGATACTGGCTGACGAATGTTGGATGGGTATTTTGAGCCTTTCCTTGCGTGGCAATTTGCGATTTTACCACGCGGTTGCGCGAAAAAATGTTTTTCCAGAAGCGGTCAAAAAATAGTGGAGACGGAGTGAACCGACTCCACTATTCCCTGTCTACCTGTCTACCTGTCTACTTGTCTACTTGCTACCTGTCCACCTTACTTATACTTCCAATTCTGCACGCCCCAACTCATGCTTCCCCAGGTGTTGAGGGTGTAACCCGTCAGGGTATCTGCAATGCCGTATCCGTCCTGGAATAAATACAGGTACACCTGCGGCAGGTCATCGAGCACGGCCTGGCCGACTTTGCAGTAGGCGTCCTTGCGGGTTTGGGTGTCGAAACTGCTCCCGGCGGTTTCGAGC
>JBBIUO010000049.1:0-9004 GCA_037440205.1 Chloroflexota bacterium | reverse complement strand
CGGGGTTCACCCAGCGGAAGTAATTGCCGCCGTTGGGATTCTCGGCGGTGGGAATGCGCGAGGAATGATAGGCGTCGAAGTTGTAACTCTGCGGCTCGGTGGTGAATCCGCGGTCGAAGATCAACATATCGTAATCGCCCACGGCGCGCGGCGAGTTGTCTTCAAAAGTGCCGAAGATAATCGAGAAGTCATAGTTTTGGATGCGCGCCTCGATGCCGACGGCCTTCAGGTTTTCGACGACGAATTCTTCGGTGAGTTGAAGCGGATCGAAGGCCGTATACCCTTGCAGTTCAAGAGAGAGGCGGGTTCCATCCTTTGCATACATCGCGCCCTTTGCCACACGGATTCCGTCATCGCCCATCACCCAGCCCGCTTCGTCGAGCAATTTGTTCGCGGCTTCCACATCGTAGCCGAATTTGCGCGGCAGGTCGCACTTGTACCAACCGTAGGCGAATGGATTGGTCGAGTCACTCACGCTGCCCTTCAACACATCCTTTTGCAGGGATTCGTAATTGATGGCGTGAGCAATCGCCTGCCTCACGCGGATGTCGCCCAAAATCGGATGCGGCGCGGAAGCGGTCGGGTCGCCATCGAACGGCGCGCTCAAATTGAAATCAATCGCCATGTTCCAGATGCCGGGGATGAGATATTGCTGGGCCTTGCCTTTCAGCAGGGTATCGTAATCCTCTTTGAATTCGCCCGGCCACAAATGGTATTGCGCTTCGCCGTTCAACATCATCGCGGTTTGCGCCGCGGGCTCTGGCACGATCTCGAACACGATGCTGTCAAGATAGGGCTTGCCTTTTTCATAATAATTCGAGTTGCGGGCAAAACTTAGGCTTTTCCCAGATTCCCAACCGGTCAGAATGAATGGCCCGGCAGAAACCGGGTTGCGGTTCCATTCCCAATTTGCCATATCTTCCGGCGCGCCCGTTGCATGACGCGGGAACAGGCCATACGCAAATTGATCGAGATAGCCGGGGTAGGGTTCTGAATAGGTAAACACAGCGGTCAACTCATCCGGCGTTTCCACGCCGGTGATCAAATCGAATCCGCTTGTGCCGACCAGCGCGCCCGAGTTCGGATTGGAAAGCACTTCATACGTGAACCTGATGTCATCCGAAGTGAGTGCCTGTCCATCCGACCATTTCAATCCTTGCTTGAGTTTCCACGTCACGGTCAGGTAATCTTTTGAAAGCCCGCCGTTTTCCACAGTCGGTAATTCCTGCGCCAGCACCGGAGCAAAATTCCCCGTCTCGTCAATCGTCACCAACCCGGTCATCGAAGTTGCATCCGCCACCTGACGCACGATGGCGGCATCGGCGAGATAGAAATTCAACGTGGTGGGTTCTTCCGGTAGGATGAGGGTAACGGTTCCTCCTCCCCCGGTGGCTGGTTCTGTTGCGTTGACATTTCCTCCCCCGGAACATGCGCTCAGCGCAAGTTCCAAAACGACAAGCAGGGTGAAAAATTTTAGTTTCATTCTCTCTTCTCCTTTTTTTATATTTTGCGTAGGGCGCGCTCTCTTGCGCGCCCGTTGGCGTTAGACCCTCTGCGCGCCAACTATTCCGCGTGAATCACATACGGATCGAACGCATCGCGCAACCCATCGCCGATGTAATTGATCGCCATCACCGTGACGAAGATCATGAAGCCCGGAAAGAATCCCAGCCACGGCGCGCGGAAAACCTGATTCTGCGCGGTGGAGAGAATGCTTCCCCACGTGGGCGTCGGCGGCTGGACGCCAAACCCAAGATAACTCAAGCCCGATTCCGTGATGATCGCCGATGCCATTTGCAGTGTCCCGCTGACGAGAATCGGTCCCACGCAATTCGGCAAAATATGCTGAACGATGATTCGGAAACTGCCTCCGCCCAATGCGCGCGAGGCGGTCACAAATTCCTTTTCGCGCAGGACAAGAAAAAGTCCGCGCACGAGACGGGCGGGCCACATCCACGAGAGCGCGGCGATGATCACGATCACGACGAAAACGCTGTTTTGCAAAATGAACAACTGCTGTTCCCGCAAAAACGCGCCGAGGATGATAAGCACGAAGATGGTGGGAAAGGTGAGGAAGGCGTCCGTGACGCGCATCAAAACGGAATCCATCCAGCCGCCGAAGTATCCGCTCAACGCGCCGACAACCACACCCAAAGCGATGGACAGGAACGTTGAAAGCAGACCAACCGCCAGTGAGACCCGACCGCCGTACAAAATTCGGGAGAGCACATCGCGTCCCAGTTCATCCGTGCCGAACCAGTGCGCGGAATTCGGCTTCGCAAAACTGTCGGTGGGATTTTGCGCAGTAGGGTCGTATTGATTCAACCCGGCCAATATGGAGGCGATCGCAAGAATCAAAATCACGCCGATGGCGATCCCGGCCAGGCGATGTTTGAAAAAACGGCGCAGGACGATGAGCGCCATGCTTTGCTCGCGGCGGGCAGGCGCTTCAATCATATTTCACCTGCGGGTCGAGCCAGCCGTAAGCAAGGTCGGCGAGAATGTTGCAGACGATGATCAACACGGCGGTAATCATCACCACGCCCAGCAGGACGGGGTAATCGCGTCCCTTTGCCGCATCCCAAAACAGGCGGCCCATGCCGGGCCACGAAAAGATCGTCTCCACGAAAAGCGCACCCGCAAACAAACTGGGTAAATCGAGTGCGATCAACGTGACGAGAGGAAGGATGGCGTTTCGCAACGCATGTTTGTAATACACCATGTTATCTTTCAATCCTTTGGCGCGCGCGGTGCGGACGTAATCTTCGTGCAAGACGTCCAACATGCTGGAACGCAGAAAACGCGAATACCACGCGATCCAACCCAAACTCAAGGCGGCGACCGGCAGCGTCAGATGCCAGAGCGTATCGAGCAATTCGCCTTCCTTTCCTCGCGTATTCAGCCCGCCGACGGGAAACAGCGGCTCACCTGTGAACGGATTTTTCAACGCCACATAAAAAATCACGATCAATCCCAATCCCAGCCAGTACACGGGAATGGATTGACCGATGAACGTCACGGTGGTCATGCTGTAATCGAAAACGGAATACGGCTTTCGCGCCGACAAAATTCCAATTGGAATGGCCAGCACAAGGGTAATCAAGAACGAGACGCCGACGAGCAGGAGCGTGTTTGGAATCCGTTCGCCGATCATCTCCGAAACCGGGCGGCGGAATTTAATCGATTCGCCCATATTCCCTTTGAGCATGTCTCCCAGCCAGCGGCCGTACTGCACCGGCAAAGGATCATTCAACCCGAGTTTTTCTTCGATGGCTTCGAGTTGCTCTTTGGAAATATTTGGATTTCGACGCGCGGCTGTCAGCGGCCCACCCGGCGCGGCGCGCACCAGCAGAAAGAGCAGGATGCTGATGATGAATAGAATTGGGATGGTTTGCAGGATGCGCCGCAGGGCGTAGGTTTTCATGCCTGTGCCTCGAAGACGATTTTTCCATCCACAATCGTCATGACGGGTTTGGAGGTCATGATCTCTTCTTTCTTCAAAGCGAACAGGTCGTGCGAAAATAAAATCATGTCGGCGAGATAGCCTTCCTTGATCTGCCCTTTTTCATTTTCTTTGAATTCCGCATACGCCGCGTCTCGCGTGTAACCGATGATGAGTTCCTCCAAAGTGAGCGTCTGATCCGGGTCGCTCGGATTCCATTTTTCGCGGTTCATGCCAACGTGCAAATTGACCATCGGGTCGTAGGGCGCCACAGGCCAGTCACTGCCGAAGGCGATGTTGTTGCCCGCATTCTTGATATCGCGCCACGCAAATGAAAGTGGCCAGCGTTTTTCGCCCACACGCGTCGGCCACACATCGCCTTCCTTCATGCTGAACGGCGCGTGGCTGGTCTGCATGGATGGGAGCGCGCCGAGTTCTTGGAAACGCGGAATGTCATCGGGATGGATGACCTCGATATGCTCCACGCGATGACGACTATCCCGCTTCCCATTCGACCTTTGAACTGCTTCGTACCCATCGAGCGCTCGCCTCACCGCTCCATCTCCACAACAATGGACGAAAATCTGCAATCCCATTTTGTCGCACAGGCTCGCCATGCGCGTGAAATGCTCCAGCGAATAAATGCCTTCGGGTTTTGCATCGGGGTTATCGGCATACGGCTCGACGTTGAGCGCCGTGTACGATTCCCAGACCCCATCCATGAAAAATTTTGCCGCGCCGCCGCGCGCGAACTCACCCTGCACCTTCGCCATCTCCGCGGCTTCCTTCAACATTTCCTCCGTCGTTTCAGGCTTGACCCAGTACGGCACATACACACGCAACGTCAGTTCACCTGCGTCCTCCAGCGCGGCGTAGACCATCATCTCTTCCATGTCCCCATTCATGTTGTGGACGCTGGTCACGCCGGTTGCGTTGATCTTTTTGATAGTGCTGATGAGCAATTCGCGTTTGCGGGCATCGCTGGGTTCGGGGATCAGACTTTCAACAAGACCCATTGCCGTCTCACGGAGTTCGCCGGTGGCGAATCCGTTCTCATCGCGGACGATCACGCCGTTGCCGGGCGCTTCTTTGCCGGGCTGTAAAATGCCAGCCAGTTCCAGCGCCTTCGTATTCGCCCACGACGTGTGCCCGTCGTAGGCGTTGATGTAAACGGGTTTGTCGGGGATGATTTGGTCCAGTTCCGCGCGCCCGGTGATGATGTTGTATTTGATTCCGCGTCCGTCCACCCATTCGCTGGTTTTGTTTTCCTTTTCAAATGATTGAAGCGCTTCCTTCAGATCATCGTAATTCTTCACCTCATACAATTGCGCGCTGCCCGTCGAAATGGAACCCCACAACAAATGAAAATGCGAGTCGATGAAACCGGGCGTGACCGTGCGCCCTTTTGCGTCTATCACTTTTGTGGATCTTCCCTGGAACTCTTTTGCTCCTTTGTTGTCCCCCACATAAACAATGCGATTGCCTTTTATAGCAACCGCTTCCGCGCGAGGTCTCGAATCGTCGCTGGTGAAAATGCCTGCATTCTCGATGACAAAATCCGCCGCCGTGGGCATGGCTCTCTCCTTGTTGTTTTATCGGTATTTTCTCGAATATCAGTAGACCGCGAAGTTCCTGTGTACTGCGTAGCGTGCGCTCTCCAGCGCAACTCTGACGTTAGAGAACATCAGTTACGCGCTTTCTGAATATACATTAACTGGGATGTGAAGGCAAGTGGTTTATAATCGCCCTCATTATGGCAAAGGGAAAAGTGGTCGTTGCCATGTCCGGCGGCGTGGATTCATCGGTTGCGGCGGCCCTGCTCAAACAGCAGGGTTATGACGTTACCGGCATGATGCTTCGCCTGTGGAGCGAACCCGGCAAAGAGGATTCCAATCGCTGCTGCACTCCAGACTCGATGGCGCAGGCGCGGCGCGTGGCGGGCATTCTCGATATTCCCTTTTATGTCATTGATGCCAAGCAAATCTTTCGTGAGACGGTGGTGCAGTACTTCCTCGACGGATACGCGCGCGGCGAAACGCCCAACCCATGTCTTTTGTGCAATCGTCAAGTTCGCTGGACGTTTTTGTTGAATCACGCGCTGGCTTTGGGGGCGGAATTCATGGCGACGGGACATTATGTGAGAAGGATGAAGGACGAAGGCGGAAGGATAAATTTGTTGCGGGCAGTGGATCGTTCCAAGGATCAATCGTATGTGTTGCATGTCTTGAATCAGGATCAACTTGCCCATGCGCTTTTTCCGGTGGGGGAGTATCCCAAGCCCGAAATCCGCCGCCTCGCATCGGACTTTGGCCTGCCGACTGCTTCGAGGGCAGACTCTCAGGATTTGTGTTTTCTCGCCGGGGAAGATTATCGCAACTTCCTCCAGCGCAACGCCGCGGAGATGCTCCAACCCGGCAATATCGAAACCCGTGATGGAAGAGTTATCGGCACGCATAATGGACTTGCCAACTACACCATTGGTCAGCGCAAAGGACTTGGCATTGCGTCAGCCGTCCCGCTTTACGTCATTACGAAACACGTATCGCGCAACACACTCATCGTCGGCGAAGCGCATGAACTTGGCTCCACTGAATTGATCGTGCGCGATGTCAACTGGGTGAGTGGTGAAATGCCAACCGAGCCATTCCGCGCGGAGGTAAAGACTCGCTACACGGCAAAGGAAGTCCCGGCGCTGGTCAGCCCATTGAAAGAGAATCAGGCATCGGTTAAGTTTGATGCGCCTGTTCGGGATGCCACAGCCGGCCAGGCGGCAGTGTTCTATCAAGGCGAGTTGATGCTCGGTGGCGGAATCATCGTCTAGTAATACCTGCGCGTAGCCAAATTAGATTGATAGATTGATAAGTTGATGTTTTGACATTCTGCAATTGTGACGAAGATTTCATCCTCCATCCTTTTTCCTTCATCCTTCTCAATGACTCTCCCAACCATTCTCCTTGCTCTTGTCATTGCCATGCTCTACGGCGCGGTGTATCACTTTTTTCGCGGTGGGGGCGGCTGGCGTTTGTTGCTGTTCTTTGGCTTGAGCATTGCCGGCTTCGCGCTTGGACAGTTGATCGGCGCATGGCAGGGTTGGTATTTTTTCATGCTCGGCTCGTTGAATGTGGGCATGGGCAGTGTGGGAAGTTTTTTCGTGCTGGCGCTGGGCGAGTGGCTTTCCAGGATCGATTCCAAAAAAGAAAGCGGGGTATAATCCCCGCCCGCCACATCAAAATTTGAAAGAGAGAATAAAAAATGGAGTTCGTTAAAAGCGCAATTGACCTCTTCCTGCATCTGGACGAGTATCTTGCCAAAATCATTTCCGACTACGGCACATGGACATACGGTATTTTGTTTGTCGTCATTTTTGTGGAGACGGGACTCGTGGTCATGCCGATTTTGCCCGGCGACTCGCTGCTTTTTGCGGCGGGCACGTTTGCGGCGCTGGGTTCGTTGAACGTGTGGGCCATCATCGGTTTGTTGATCTTTGCGGCGGTGGGTGGAGACGCGGTAAATTATTCCATCGGCCACTACCTCGGCGAGCGTGCCTACAACATCAAATGGATCAAGAAGGAATATCTGGATAAGACTCACGCCTTCTTTGAAAAGCACGGCGGTAAGGCCATTTTCCTTGCGCGGTTCGTGCCCATCGTCCGCACATTCGCGCCGTTCGTGGCGGGCATCGGGCGCATGTCCTATGCGTACTTTGCCACGTACAATATCGTCGGCGGCGTGACCTGGGTGATACTCTTCACCCTGCTTGGATTTTTCTTCGGCAACATCCCGTTCGTGAAGAAGAATTTTGAACTGGTCATCATCGCCATCATCCTGATCTCGGTGGTGCCGATGTTCGTGGAGTGGTGGAAGGCAAGAAAAGAAAAGAAATAAATATGTGGGACGGGATAACTCCCGTCCCGTTTTTTATGAAATACGTTGCCATCCTCTTCACCGTTTTTATCATCCTCGTCATCGTGCTTGCCGATCGCGGGCAACTCGGCCCGATTCATTTTCTGTACGACTTTCCGTATGGGGATAAATTGGGGCATTTCATCCTGTACGGACTCTTGAACTTTTTCCTCACCCTGGCATTTCTCCGCCCGCTTCATCGCTTTGACCGAAAACTGGTTGCGCTTTCAATCGGCTTGATCCTCGCCCTGCTCATTGGCGCGGAGGAGTATTCGCAGAAGTTCTTTGCCAATCGCACGTTCGATTTGATTGACCTTCTGGCAAGTTATCTCGGTCTGATCGTCGGCGGATGGGCGGCGTTGAAGATGAAAAGTCCCTAAAGGTTTTCGAAACCTTTAGGGACTTTTCGTGCGCAAAATAAATTTTGCGGTACGGTTACGGTTTCAGAACCAAATGTCCTTCGGCGTCCTTGACGATGGAGTCTTGATTCCACCACATCGGGTAATACTGCACGCCCGCCCAAAGCGCGGACATATCGTCATAGTGCGGATGATAAGCATGACCCGATTCTCCTGTGGTGTGGACGGTGACGGAGTTGTTCAGATTGCTCAAGTCCACGATCATGCGCATGGACGGGAGCCAGTCCACTTCGTACGAAACGCCCACGTCCCAGCCTGTGGCATTGACGAGGCTTTGTCCGCCGCTCGTTTGGAACGGTCCGCGATTGAACAGGTTCTCGATCAACCCCACGCCGGATTTGCCCAAGGTCTGGTTGCGGAACGTGGCGGTATGCAGTTCCCCCCAGCGCGGCCATTTGGCGGGGTCTTTGCCGAATTCCTTTTCCATCTGCTCCATTGTCTCTGCAAGGGAAGCGATGTAGATGTCGTCGCGTTTTTCCACGATGTTGGCGGTGGACTTGTCGTCCCAGAACGGATCACCCGGGTTCTTGATCAGGTTGCGCATGATCTCGAAACTGGTGGAGCCGCCGGAGAAGGCAAGGTCTTCCGGTACATCGTCGTTGAGTGTGTTCTGAAGAAGATTCCACCAGAACCACTGGTATACCGCGCAGGCCTGTGAATCTGATTTGCAGGTGGTGTCCCATTTTTTCAACAGATCGAGCGCGTACGCCTGATTTGGCGTGGAGGCTTTGTAATCGATCTCATTCCAAACGGGGATGATGGCTTGCGCGTTCAGGTCGGTTGCATCGCCCTGCATGGATTGGATGTAGGCGATGTCGATCTTACCGGGGGCATTTTCGATCATGTCCACGATGCGGCGGGCGCGATAACCGTAATCCCAGTCCATCGTCACAAGATAGGGATAGTCACGCGGCGGCACTTGATTATTGGCCGTGGCGATGTAGCCCTCCTCGGGGTTGAAGGTGTAGGGAAGTTCCTCGAATGGAATGAAGCCCGTCCATTCGTATTCGTCCGTCCAGCCGGGGACGGGCAGTGTGCCGTCGCCATTCTTGCGAATGGGAATATCACCCGGCATTTGATAGCCGATATTGCCTTCGACATCGGCGTACAAAAGATTTTGAGCAGGCACATGGAAACCACTGGCGGCCTTGCGGAATTCCTCCCAGTTTTGAGCGCGGTCAAAACCCCAGATGGCTTCGAATGGCGTGGACGGATTCAATGCCGTCCACGCAAGCGCGAT
>JBBIUO010000048.1:8545-15947 GCA_037440205.1 Chloroflexota bacterium | reverse complement strand
ATGAGCGGAGATGTTTACGACCAGGTTCTATTGACCTATCCCTATTATGAATACACCAGGGTCTTTGGAGATTACAAAGTAACCATGGACCGCTCCGCCCCGGATGCCTACCTTGAATTAACAGCCGGGTACAAGGACATTCTCATCGAACCCGTAAAAGGAGTCACATTCAGAATATACATCAACGGGAAACCGTACATCGAGGAGCCGTACTTTTTTGGAGACAAACCAATTCAAATTGGAAAACAGATCCGCCTGCCCGAAGGATTGCACGATTTCAGGCTCGAGGTCGAATCGCTTGGTTTTTCCCCATACGATTATGCCGCGTGGGCAGTTGTCAGGCTTTGGGACAGGAAACCGTAAAACGTCTGTCTATTCCTTTGGCACCCCCACAAAGATCATCCCATCCCGCACTTGCACCGGGTAGGCGGGAATATCCACCACCGCGGGCATTTGCTTCACCTGCCCCGTGCGAACATCGAACTCCCCGCCATGCCGCGGGCAGACGATATTGTGATCCTCGATCACCCCATCGCCCAACGGCCCGTCGTCGTGCGTGCAAACATCGCCGATGGCAAACAACTGTCCTGCGATATTGAAAATCACAATCGGCTTGTCTCCAAGGTCAACAAACAGCCGCTCCCCGTTCGGCAATTCGGAAGCGGGGGCAATCTCGAAAAAATCGGCTTTGGATTCGTCAAAAGTTGTGTAATTGAACATGAGGATATATCCAGCGGGAAATTTATCTGTCAGGCGTTTTCATTGGAGGAACTGTTGTAGGAATACATGTTGATCTCTTCGCGGAAAATCCAGCCCTTATCCGTCCAGAACTTATTGGCAAGGTCGTTTGTTTTGAACACGAAGATATGCGTCTTGCTTATGCCGATTTTCTGAAGAGCGTCAATGCAGGCCATGAACAATTTTTCTCCAATGCCCCGATTTCGATATTCAGGCAGGACAACAAGATGTTGAAGATATCCGCGGCGCCCGTCATGCCCGCACATGACACAGCCGACGACCTTTGAATCTTCAACGGCGATGAAACTCAAGCTGGGGTTGCGGATCAGGTACGCTTCCGTCGCAGGCCTGGAATCGGCCTCTCGGACGGAAATTCCCGGCGTCTCACGAAACATCACAATGATGTCGTCGTAATCGCCAATTGTCATTTCCCGAATATTCATGGCCGCCAGCGGGGGTTTTATTCCACCAACTCGTCGCTCGCCTCGCCCAATCCATACACACCGGCTTTCAACACCTTCAACGAAAGCAGGGCGCACTTCAAGCGGACCGGGCCCAGATCAATGCCGAGCATTTCAAGGACGGAATCCTTGTTGAGTTTCTTCACTTCCTCAAGCGGCTTGCCGATGATCGATTCGATCAACAAGTCGGCGGAGGCCTGCGAAATGGCGCATCCATGACCGTCGAAACGGGCGTCGGTCACAACGCCGTCTGCGCCCACCCGCAAATCAATTTGGATGTGGTCGCCGCACAAAGGATTATTGTCCGCAAACGAAATATCGTGCGGATCGAGTTTGCCTCGATAAGAGGGATTTTTGTAATGCTCGATGATGACTTCGCGGTAGAGATCGTCCATAATTCTCCCATGTCATTGCAAGGAGGAGCAGAGCGACGACGAAGCAATCTTATGGTATATGGAGATTGCTTCAGGCCTTGCCTTCGCAACGACATCAACCAAACATTTCCTTCACTTTATAAATCCCATTCACCAGCAAATCCACCTCCTCTTTTGTGTTGTACAAATAGAAGGAGGCGCGGCTGGTGGCTGGGATTCTGAATTTCTCATGCAAGGGTTGGGCGCAGTGATGACCGGCGCGCACGGCAATTCCGTCCCGATCCAAAATCTGCGCCACGTCATGCGGATGCACGCCGTCCAGCGTAAATGCCGTCACGCCGCCTTTTTTATCGGCAGAGGGGCCAAAGACCTTTACACCGGGAATTTCCTCCAGACGTTCAATCGCGTATTCCGTGATCTCGTGCTCGTGCGCGGCAATTTTGTCCATGCCGACTTTCGTCAGGTAATCCACTGCCGCGCCAAAACCGACTGCCTCTGCAATGGCAGGAGTACCGGCCTCGAATTTATGCGGCAGGGTGTTCGGACGGAACGAACGAAGTTTCACTTCCTTGATCATATCGCCGCCGCCCAAAAACGGAGGCATGGATTCAAGCAAAGCCGCCTTGCCATACAACGCGCCAATTCCCGTTGGCCCGCACATCTTGTGCGCGGAAAAGGCATAGAAATCCGCATCCAACGATTGCACATCCACGCTCAAATGCGGAACGGATTGAGCGCCGTCCACCACCGTGATTGCGCCAGCCTCATGAGCCATGCGGATGATCTCGGCGGCGGGGTTGATCGTCCCCAAAACGTTGGACATGTGCGTAAACGAGACCAGCTTCGGGCGGCGGTCAAGAAGCGATTTGTACGCGTCCAGATCGAGCAGGCCGTCTTCCGTCACGGGGATGAAATCGAGTTCGATTCCGCGCTCCGCTTGAAGGATGTGCCACGGCACAAGATTGCTGTGATGCTCCATCTCGGTCAGAATGACGAGATCGCCCTGCTTCAAATTTGCGCGCGCCCAGGTGTAGGCAACCAGATTGATTGCCTCGGTGGTGTTGCGCGTGTAAATAACCTGCCGCGCAGATTCGGCATTGATGAATTTTGCGATCTTCCCCCGCGCCTCTTCATACATGGCTGTGGCTTCCTCGGCCAGCGCATGAACGCCGCGGTGGATGTTGGCGTTCGAGCGGCGATAATAATCGTTCATCGCCTCGATCACAGCCAGCGGTTTCTGCGAGGTCGCCGTCGAATCGAGATAGGTCAAACCAACCCCATCGCGGAGTTCCCGCCCGAGGATCGGAAAATCCTTCCGAATTTGAGTCACATCAAGTTTCATTGTTGAATCGCTCATGCTGAGTCGCTGACTTGTTGAATCACTGATTTGCTGAATCGTTAATTTGCCGAATCGTTGAATCTCAATACTCCGGAATAAAATCCTTCACCTGCGATTTCTTTCCGGGAACGGGCCGCATGTGTTCCGAATTCAACGGGAACCACAAGATGCGGTCGGGCACCATCCAGCCGTCGGTGAGAAACACATTCGAGCGGAACTGCACCGCCACCATTTTGTTATCCACCTGCACCACAATGCCCTTCACCCACCCACGAATGCGCTCGCGATTCTTTTCGTGATCGCAAAACACCTCCACGCTTCCGCCCACCTCGTACACATGTTCATGACCGGGGGCCTTCATGAAACTGAACTGGTTCACCCTGGCCGTCCGTTGGACTGGACGCCGCCGTTCAACCGTCTGCGTGACGACGCGCTTCACGATGGTCGGGGTCGGCTTGATCGCCGGGGACGGGCTGGCCGTCGCACGGACATTATCTTTTGCATGAGCGGAAATTTTCCGCACAGGAGATGCAGCTTTTGCAACAGGTCTGGCCGTCTTTCTTGCGACCGCCTTCGCCTTCAATTTCTTCACTTTCACCGTCTTCGACTTAACCCTCGCCCTGGCCGTCATTGCGGCTTTTGGTTTGACCTTTGACTTTGTTTTCGATTTGATTGCCATGACTCACATCCTGTGTTTGATTGACGAGACGCCCTCGCCTCTGACTTAACCGACAACTGACCGGGCGAAACCGGTCTTTCCTACCCCGACAATTTATCCTGAATGGCCTGCTGGAATCTTTCGCGCACGCCCTCGAACGGAATGCGTTGCATGATCGGGTCGAAGAATCCCTCCACCACCAATTGCTCCGCCTCGCGCTGTGGAATGCCGCGCGACTTCAAATAGAAAAGAGGTTCCTGCTCGAGCTTGCCGACCGTCGCGCCATGCGTACAGCGCACGTCGTCCGCGAGAATCTCGAGGCCGGGGATTGAATCCGCGCGTGCCTGCTCATCGAGGACGAGGTTGCGGTTGGCCTGGTAGCCGTCTGTTTTTTGCGCGCCCGGGGCGACGTAGATCATGCCCTGCCACACCGAGCGGCTTTTCCCTTTCAACGCGCCTTTGAACAGCAAATCGCTCGTCGTGTGCGGAGCAAGGTGATTCTGCTGAGTATCGTGATCGAGATGCTGGCTCCCATCGGTGAAATAAAAACCCGACATGCGTCCCTGCGCACCTTCACCGGCGAGGTCGAGATCGGAGAAGTTTTTCGTCAAACGCGAACCGACTGCTCCGAAGATCCAATCGAGGTTGCCGTCGCGCTCCACGCGGGCGCGCTCGTGCGAGAAATTCCAGATGTGCCGCCCCCACGATTGCAGTTCGACAAAACGAAGATTTGCGCCCTTGCCAACGTAAATTTCGACAACGCCGGCGTGCATGGCATGACCGATTTCATCGGGCGAAGCCGCCTCGTGGACATAGGTCACTGAAGCGCCATCCTCCACGTAGATGACCAAGTGTGAGAAATGCGCAAGGTCAACGCCCGGCCCCCACAGCACAGAATGAAGCGGATAATCCACCTCAACATTTTTCGGAACGTAAAGCAAAATCCCATTTTGCGCCAACGCGGATGCCAGCGCGGCGAATTTGCCGTCTTCCGGTTTGACGATCTGACCGATCAATTTCTTCAGCAGGTCGGCGTGATTCTTCCCGGCAGTGCGAAAGTCTGTAAAAATAACGCCCTTTTTCGTCAGCGATTCATCCAGCAACTGAATTTGCGATCCGCCGGGCAGAAGTGTGATTTGTCCGCCGTGCTGGTCGCCGGTCAATGGTTTGAGTAAATATTCGGGAACGGCCGGTAAATCTTCGAATGCGCCATCCTGTGGGAGTTTGAAATCAGGCGCGGGCAATAAACGCAAGTCCGTGCGGCGCCAGGCTTCGTCAGTCGTTACGGGGAGATTCTGCTTGTTGAAAGAGTCCCAGGCCGAGGCGCGGAAAGAAGCGAGACCGTTCTTCGATGTGGGGATATCTGCCTGGGTGAAGGAAAATTCCTTCGCGGCAGTGTCCACTCGTCGTTGTCTTGATACAGATACTTTTGGTTTTTCCTGCATGGTGATTCCTGTAAGGCAAACTTAAGTTTGCCTTACCCAATAGAGCCTTCCATTTGTAATTGAATCAGGCGGTTCATTTCGACGGCGTATTCCATCGGCAACTCCTTGACAAGCGGCTCGATGAACCCAGAGACGACCATCGTTGTGGCTTCTTCTTCACTGAGGCCGCGCGACATAAGGTAGAAAAGTTGCTCCTCACCCACTTTGCTGACCGAGGCTTCGTGGCCGATGGTGACATCGTCTTCGTCAATTTCGATGTAGGGATAGGTGTCGGAGCGGGATTTGGGATCGAGGAGAAGCGCATCACAAACGACGTTCGACTTGACGCCCTTCGCGCCTTTATAAACTTTGAGTAACCCGCGATACGAAGCGCGACCGCCTGCCTTGCTGATGGACTTGGATGTGATCTTGCTGGTGGTGTTCGGCGCAAAGTGAACCATCTTGGAGCCTGCATCTTGAATTTGACCAGTACCAGCGAAGGCCATCGAAAGCATTTCACCGTGAGCGCCGGGTTCCATGAGATAGCAGGACGGGTATTTCATAGTGAGTTTGGAATTGTGAACGATGAAGCCTTGCGAGATAAAGTTGCCTGTGCCTTCCACTTCAATATCCCATGTGGGAACGGATTCATTCGTCGCAGGTGAGACATTGACTTGTACGATTTCAAGATCATCGCCCAAAACCAGCTGAGAGCGTCCAACTTGCTGTCGCATTTGATTTTTGCGAACATGCGCAACATGCGCCTTATCTTGCAATTTCCGACTAAGGAAGGGAACAAGACGGGCGTCTGGCAAAAAAGCAAGACGATAAGCGCCATGAGCAGTTGCTTCAACTCCCATTATCATAACTCTGCGCGGTTCGTTGAATTCAGTATGAATGCGCGAGGTAATACCCAGAGTCACCAATAGAGACGCGACATCCTCCAACAAATGACGGTTGGCCGATTTAATATGGAAACCGTGCGAGTTGACATGACCATCAGCGTCAATGTATCCAGCGATGAAAGAGAGGCGCTGTGATTCAGGTAATGACCAGACCCATTTGGGAACGCGCTTTGTCGAGGCTTTCCCATAAAAGCCATTTGCCGTAAAAAATTCAACCAATTCCTTGCTGTTCCATGCAAGATGATGTCCATCCGAACGTTCTGTAGGTTCGATATCAGTTATGGCAGCCATCACATCCATCAACCTTTCGCGGGCGCGGTCTTCCTGCGGCGTGGAGAAACCAATGCGCGCAAAACGGACGACGCCCTCTGTTTTGCCGGGTTTCACATCTACATTACCATCGCCAATCCAATAACCGAACATCCACATAACATCATCGGTGGTGTATTCCCCAAGGTTTAGACGTGATGAACGTTGGCGGGTCATGGTCAGGTCATCGGCATATTGATTCAAGGATCTAAAAGTGGTTTCAAGGGACGGCATAACAAGATAGTGCGGAGAACCGTAATCCAACGAAGTACGCGGAATTATCACCTCTTCAAGTTGGTCGGCGCGCACATAATCCAAGCGATAGCGCCCATGTTTCTTTGCCGCATCAGGATTGTAACGATAGGAATAAAACGGGTGATTTGCCGTAACATTCAGCTGGCGCTCGCCAATGGAAACCTTATGGACAGGTTGATACCCGGAAAACCGTTTTGCGATAACTTCACGGAAAACCAACTTCCCGGCATTTTCATCACAAGACAAGACCTGGTCGCCGACCTCAAGAGTCTCTATCGTTTTAATTCCCTGTGGAGTTGTAACCGTCGAGCCTTCCATCAGACAGCCCATATTCGCATCCACCCATTCATGAGTGGCGTTTTCATACACTTTTGCGCGCTGGGTCACAAGATTGTAAACATTGTGACTCCAGTTCTGAATCGTTGAATAGCGAGAGCGTGCGCCCTTTTTGACGATGATTTCGATCACACCGGAGTGGAACGAGTCAGTGGTGTATTGAGGCGCTGTGCATCCTTCGACATAATGCACCTGAGCGCCCTCATCCACAATGATAAGCGTGCGCTCAAACTGACCGACATTGGCAGTGTTCAAGCGAAAGTACGCCTGCAAGGGTAAATCTACTTTGACGCCTTTGGGGACATACACAAACGAGCCGCCGGACCAGACCGCGCTATTCAACGCCGCGAACTTGTTGTCTTCAATCGGGATGACTGTGCCGAAATATTCACGGAACAAATCGGGATGTTTCTTCAAACCATCTTCGATGGAGAGGAAGATCACACCCTGCTTTTCGAGATGTTCCTGAATGGAGTGGTACACCATCTCAGACTCATACTGCGCCCCAAGTCCGGCCAAAAATTTCCGTTCTGCTTCGGGCACACCAAGTTTATCGAAGGTGCGTTTGATGTCGTCGGGAACGTCGTCCCAGGATTTTTCCTG
>JBBIUO010000048.1:7593-8524 GCA_037440205.1 Chloroflexota bacterium | reverse complement strand
ACGTAGTAATAAATATCGTCGAGATTGAGGTCTTTGAGTTGCGGCCCCCAATTGGGCATGGGGCGTTTTTGGAAATGTTCGAGAGCCTTCAAGCGGAATTCGAGCATCCACTGCGGCTCTTCCTTCATACGGGAAATCTGTTCGACGATCTCGCGGTCGAGTCCCTTGCGGGATTTGAAGGCGTAGTTATCGTCGCGGTCGTGAAAACCGTATTTGTATTCGCCAATATCTTCGAGGATTTTTGCATCTTCAGACATGTTATTCACCGTTTCTGGATGACGAGCCGATTCACACTACCCGTCACCTGCTACCATTAATGGACAGAATCTACGCTGCGGCCTCGTCCACTTTTTCGCGGAGCCAGTCGTAGCCGTGCTCTTCGAGGTGGAGTGCAAGATCGGGGCCGCCGGATTCGACGATGCGTCCGCCCATCATCACGTGGACGAACTGCGGCTTGATGTAATTCAACAGGCGCTGATAATGCGTGATGACCAGCACCCCAAGTTCAGGTCCAGAAAGAGCGTTGACTCCCTCCGAAACGATGCGGAGCGCATCAATATCCAGCCCTGAATCGGTTTCATCCAAAATGGCGATCTTCGGTCTGAGGGTTGCCATTTGCAAAATTTCGGCGCGCTTTTTCTCGCCGCCGGAGAATCCGTCGTTGAGGTAGCGTCCCGCAAAGTTGTGATCCATTTTGAGCATGTCCATCTTTTCCTTCAGCATCTTGCGGAATTCAGGGATGGGCATGCCCTTGTCCTCGGGGCTATCGGCGCGGCGGCGGGAGTTGATGGCCGAGCGCAAAAAGTTCGCCACCGTCACGCCGGGGATGGCAACGGGGTATTGGAAGGCGAGAAAAACACCCAGCCGGGAACGTTCATCGGGTTCGAGTTCAAGGACGTTCTGCCGGTCGAAAAGCACCTCACCCTCGGTG
>JBBIUO010000048.1:464-7556 GCA_037440205.1 Chloroflexota bacterium | reverse complement strand
GGATTTGCCCGTGCCGTTGGGTCCCATAATTGCATGAATTTCGCCCTGTTTGATGGTCAGCGAAAGCCCCTTTAGAATTTCTTTATCCTCAATATTGACGTGAAGGTCTTTGATCTCGAGTTGCGACATGAATTACTCCTGAAATAAGCCATTGCTGGCGTTTTAACCAAATCGGCGGCATTATAGCAGGGACAGGCGGAATTGTCAAATATTTATGATATTTTTCTAGTATATTCAGTTTGGGCGAAAAAAGGTCAGATATCTTACTTACCCTCCCTGCGAGAAACGTCCCGAAGGTTTGGATAGAAGGCAGACTCAGTTTTCGAAAACCTTCGGGACGGTGCGCAATATCAGTTACTCACCCAAGCACAAGAGCAATCACCTGTTCCTGCCCCATGGACTGCACCTCCGCCCAGGCGGTCTCGAAATCATCATTTCCCAGTTTGGCGCGCACCCGCTCCAACAAGGAATCGCGTTCTTCACGAGTGGCGGGGCTGACACTCACCCCTAATTCGCGGCGGATTTTTGAAGCGGCACCCTCCAGTTGCGCCGCCAAGCGGTAATTGCCAAGTTTTTCCACGCACTCAGCCACCGAACTCAAGGAGGTCGAAATGCCTTTCTGGTCGCCCAGCTTGTAACGAACCGAGATCGCCTCACGATGCAGTAGCAACGCGGTTTCAATCTCTCCCTTTTGAGCATGAACTTCTGCAAGGCCGATCAAGGCATGGGCAAGTGATTTTTGATTCTCTGCCTTTTTTGCGATTTCAACCACTTCGGTAAATAACTGCATGGCGCGGTCAAGATTTCCCAGCCGGCGCATGGCAATTGCGAGATTATTCAGCGTGCCGGTGAGACGCGGGATATTGCTCGTGCGGCGGCGGTATTGAAGAACCTCCTCCAGTAATTCCGCCGCGTGTTTGTAATCCCCCTGCATCCCGGCGACCATGGCGATGCCGTCCATTGAATAATAAATGCCCTCTTCATCGCCAAGAGCGCGGGAGATATCCATGGCTTCCGTCTCCAGTGACTGGGCAGTGGAGAAATCGCCTTGCGCGCTGGCGTAATCGCTTGCAAACCTCAGAAGGTTCGCGCGGGTTTCGCTGGGCGAAGGATTGAGGGCAAGTATTTTAGCAAGCCAATAACGCGCTTCGTTGATACGGCTGCGAGTCAGCCAGAAAATGTGAGCGGCCAAACCAAACTCCATGGCAAGGCTCGCCCGCGACGGACTCTCGACGAGCCACCCCATCGCCTCACGCAGGTTGTTGTATTCGACCTCCATTCGATTCAACCAAAGCAGTTGATCTTTCCCTTGAACAAGATGCGGTTTTGCGGTTTGGACAAACTTTAGAAAATAAGTGCAATGGCGTTCCCGCATACGTTCCAGGCCGCCATCCGCCGTCAATTTTTCATGGGCAAATTCACGCAGGGTTTCCAAAAAACGAAATCGATCTGCTCCTGTCTCCGCAACGACAAGCGATTTATCCACCAGTTGAATCAACAGGCTGAAAACCTCCGAGCGCGGACATTGCTCGTCGTCACAACAAATTTCCTCGGCGGCCTCCAACGTCCAGCCGCCGGTAAAAATGGAGAGCCTGCAAAACAAAACGCGCTCCTTTTCGGAAAGCAGGTTGTAACTCCACTCGACCGCGCCCAGTAGAGTGTGACGCCATTCGGGCAAATCGCGCGCGCCCTGCGTGAGCCAGTCGAAACGGCGCTCGAATTGATTCAGCATGGCAGATAGACTCAACGTGCCGATCCTTGCGGCGGCCAATTCTATCGCCAAAGGCAAACCGTCGAGGCGGGAGCAGATTTCGGCGACGTGCGAAGCGTTCTTTTCATCCAAAACAAATTCCGGGCGCACGGCCCGGGCACGTTCCACAAACAATGCCACAGACGCGAATTCCCGCAACTGCTCGATGGGCATTTTCTCGAATTCAGCGGGCACAGGAAGCGGCGCAAGATGAAGTTCGTGTTCACCGCGCAGGCGAAGCGCCTCTCTGCTGGTGACAAGCATTTTGACCGCCTCCCCCGCGCTAAGCAACGAAATAATTTTCGGAGCCGCGCTCACGATCTGCTCGAAATTATCCAGCACGATGAGCAGGTTCTTTTTTGTCAGCGACGACCTGACGGCATCTTCGATGGAAGCGGAAGACGATTCGCGAATGCCCAGCGCGTTTGCAAGCACAGGGAGAAACATCTGCGGATCGTTTGTCGTTGTCAAATCCACAAAGACAACCCCGTTTTGAAAAGCAGAAGTAACCTTGCGGGCAACGTTGAGCGCAAGACACGTTTTGCCGACTCCGGGCGGGCCGATGATGCTGACCAGTCGGATTTCGGGATCGAGGATCATTTTTTGCAAACGGGCGGATTCGTACTCGCGTCCGATCATAGCCGTGAGGCTGGTCGGCAGTGAATCGGCATTTTCCTCCCCGACAGTTGATTCGGCCAGACGCCGCACGGTGGGCGTTTCTCCGCTTTTGCTTTTCGACAGTTCGATCAAACGGGCGGCCCACTCCGGTTTATCTTCGATTCCCAGGGCGGGCACAAACCTTCCCAGCAGGGATGCCTCGTCTACGGAACGTGTATTCTTTTCGAGATAACTGATGTAACTGAAGTGATACCCCACCAGCAAAGCCAGTTCGCGTTGAGAAAGATGCGCGCGCTCGCGCAGGTATCGCAGAAGGTCGCCAAACGTGGAAAATCCCTGCGGGTGGAAAATGGACTGGCTTTTCGGCATGTGACGATTGTACTAAAAATTTTGTCAACAAATATGAACAGAGTCAACAGGCGGGGCTGTATAGTTGCGGGCAGAAAACAAGCAATCTCATGTAATTTGTGGAACACCAAAAATGGAAAATCCAACCCTGCCTGTTTGCCCAACATGCAAGCAAAGCGACCAGATTCAAAAAGTGACCAGCCTTTACGCCTCCAACACAAAGGAATGGAAGGAAACTTCCACCGGCATTGATTCCTGGGGGAACACAACCACCACCGAACATCTGAGGACGGCGCATACTTCGCTGGGCCTCAAACTCAAACTTCCCGATGAACCCTCCGGACCCACCCATCCGGGCCTGTGGTACGGGATTGGCGGGATTGTGGTTTTCTTTATCGGGACGATCCTGTGTCCGCTGGCGCTTGTGCCGTTTGGTTTCATCGTCCCGTTGGGGACTTTGGCGTCCGCGTTCCTTCCGGATGGTTCCGCGCTTCCGGCCTGGCTGGTCTCTGCGCTGGTCATTGGAGTGCCAACCCTGTGCGTGATCGTCCTTGGCGTCGGGGCAATTATCTGGCTGGGATCAAAGGTCAAACAGCGATTTGACCGCGACATGGTCAAGTATCGGGAGAAAAAATCCGCTTTCGAGCGGGATGAACTTCCCCGCTGGCAAAGAGCCAAATCCCGCTGGGAGCAACTTTTTTATTGCATGAGAGACGAGACCCTGTTCATCCCTGCGGAAGGCAAGGCCATCAAAGCCGACGATATGGAAAAGTATTTGTACGACCCGATGTTCAGGAGTCAACATTAAAGGCCGTCCAATGAAAGGAAATCCAAAATGAAATTCTTGTACTTCATCGTCATCGTGAATGTTCTGGTTGTAGTCGGCGTCATCGGCTTTGTGATCTGGCAAGCCATTGACAGCGGCAGTCCGCTCGGGTTGTTTATCCTTGCCCTGATCCTGGCGGGGTTTCTCGGCTTCTTCATATACATCGGCGTGCCGGGCACGTTATATCGCTGGCATATCAAATCCACAGGCGAACGCGCCCGCGCCGTCATTTTAGAACGACACCATGGAGGATTGGAGATGTATACCGGCGGGGATGAGTATGGGCATGGCGGACAATTGACCTCCCGGCAGATTGTCTTGAAACTGGAAGTCCATCCAAACAATGGAGCGACCTATATTGCGGAAGACCGTTTTTGGGTGAATGCCATGTATGCGAGGCGGTTAACCCCGGGCAGTGAGATGCAAGTCGTTATCTCACGCAACAATCCCAAACGGGTGGTCTCCATGCCGGAGACGCTCCATACTTCGGCGAACGCCTCTGCCAAAGCGCGCATATCCTGAAGAGGAGATAAAAATGATTACAGACCAGGATTTTCAACGATTGATCGACCGCGTAACCAAACTTGAAGAAGAATTTGCCCAATTTCGAAAAAAGGCCGCAGATTCTGACTGGGAGGCGAAAATAATCGAACAAATTAACAAGGGCGATATACAGGCGGCGGTGGACATTTATCAGGAATTTCACTATGGCGCAAGCATGTCGGCGGCCATGGGGCATGTGATGGAAATCAAGAAGAAGATCGGTAAAAGGAGTTGATCGTGAACGATGAACTTGAAATCCACGCGATGCGCGAACGCATATCCAAACTCGAAGCCGAGATGCGCTTTCTCTACAAACACCTCGGCGTGACTTTCGTCCCGTCCTTTGAACTCGATCCCGCCGACAAGGAAGTGGCGGAGTTCATCAAGAAGGGCGACGACTTGAAAGCAATGGCCGCCTATCGCGCCGTTCACAGGGTCAGCGCGGTCGAAGCCAAAGCCGCCGTGGACTCGATCCGTGCGGGGCTGGGGTTGCAGTCGAATACGTGAGGGCGGGAAATGACCGTTTCAAGCGCACCCGGCAACGGGTCAAGGAAGAAGCGGATATGGATCGCCGGATGCGGCATGGCGCTGTTCGCATTGATCGTCGTTTGCGCGGCCGGTTGGATCGTCTTCGTGCGTCCTTACCTGCCCCTCTACGAGATGGAACAGGTTGTTTCGTCTCATGCCGGCTATCGCCGCACCACATTGACTCATAAGGAAGGCACGGTGATCAGCGTCCCGTTTCAGGCGGATGGAAATTACACCGGTTACGAAAATTATTGGCTGCAGTCTTTCAGCGACGAACTTCCCGGGCTGGCATACAACTTCGGCGTTCATGTTTCGCCGGACGGAAATGTGTATCTGGCAGAAAATTTCGCCTCCAATGAGTGGTTTCCGGCCGGGGTGTTGTTTGTGGACTGGGTGAATGCAAAGCAGTAATGTTTCAAGGTTGTTTGTTGCAAACACTATTCCATGTCGCTGCGAGGAGGCTGAAAATTGACGAAGCAGTCTCACGGCACAAGGGGATTGCTTCGGGTTGCGCCCTCGCAACGACATCATTGCAACAGAGTATTTCAAGGGCATAAACAACGGAACATTTCCTGATCTCTATAAATATACAATTGCATATTTATGATATTTATCTAGTATATTGACATTCACCCCCCACTTGGTTATACTGCCTGCATGAAATCAACGCGAGACAAGATTTTACAAACGTTACTAAAAAAGCCCCGCTCCACCATTAATGACCTGGCAGAGGCCGTAGGCATCAACCCCATTTCCGTCCGTCACCATCTCACCAACCTGCAAATGGAAGGACTGGTCGAAGGACAGGAAGAACGCCACGGGGTTGGCCGTCCGCGTCTGGTTTATGTATTGACAGATGATGGCATGGAAAAATTCCCCACCCGCTACCTGCTACTGACTACACGACTACTTGCCCAAATGAAAGAGACCATGCCGGGGCCGGTGGTTGCAAAATTGTTCAACCAGATCGCCGAAGACCTCGCCCTCCAATATGCCAGCGACATGAAAAACCTGAGTATGGAAGAACGCCTTGACTTCGTCAAGGAAATGCTGGCGCAGGAAGGCTTCACAGTGGAATGGGAAAAGAAGGACGACAAGTACCAGATCCACGAAATCTCCTGCCCCTATTATCAGATCGGTATTGCCCACCCGGAAGTCTGCACGGTGGACCAGACCCTGATCTCAAAAATGCTGGCGCTTCCAGCCAGCAAGGTCCAATGTATTTTGGACGGAGGCGCGCACTGCACCTACGTTGTTCAGCCTGCGGAAGTAAAAAGCCGATAAAAGAGGAGCCATGAGCGAAGAAATTAAAGAAATCCAGTGGAGCATCCACACAACCCATCCCGAAATGGTCAAGCCGGCGCGCGAGAAACTCTCCGAGGTCGTTGACCCTGAAATCGGCATGAACATCATCCAGTTGGGATTGGTGCGCGATATCGAGATCGAAAACAACATCGCCCGCCTGAAAATGATCCTCACCACCCCATTCTGCCCTTACGGCCCGGCTATGATCGAAATGACCAAAGCCAAAGCCACCGAAGGGCTCAACATGCCCGTCACCATCGAGATGGGCATGGATATGTGGGACTTCTCCATGATGGAAGACCCGTCTGCATTGGATTGGGGAATGTATGCGTAGATAGATGGCTTGTTATGTAGTTCAATCGTTAAACTGAAAGACGCCATCCATTTTGGATCGGCGTCTTTTTTTCATCATCCATCCTTTCCCCTACTCCCCCTTTTTCCAGTGCATGGCGTGGGGCTGTTCCCCTTCGGCAAAGCCGGAAATCACGATCAGGGCATTCGTAACGGTACTGCTTGGATTCTTCCACTTATGCTGAAGTTTGGAAGCAAACAGGAGGCTATCCCCCGCTTCCAGATGAAAGACTTGTTTTTCCACGGAATAATCCAGGTGGCCGCGGAGGCAAAAGACAAATTCATGTCCGCTATGAACAATGCTGTGCGGCCCGCTGGACGACCCGCTTTCCAGAGTCAGCATGAACGGTTCCACACGTCCTGTAAACTGCTCACCTCCCAGAGCCTCGAACAGGCCGCGTGTAAAGGGCATTCTTGAGCGTTCGTCCCGCTTCAAAAAAACGATCTGTTTTCTTTCAGCCTCCGCGCCGAAAAACGCCGTGATCGAAACACCCAGGGCATCCGCCAGTTTATAGAGCGTGCTGACCGAAGGCGAGGTCTTTCCGCGCTCGATCATGCTGAGCGCATTGGCCGAGAGTCCGCTTTTGGTTGCCAGGGATCGCATCGAAATGCCGCGCGACTCGCGAAGTTCGCGAAGGCTCGAGGCCACATCCACCGAAGCCGCTTCCCTTTGAAATACTTCCATTTTTCTCAAACTCCTTTTATCCACAAAATAGGCGGGTAAAAAGCATAGCCGGCATAATCCTACAACGTCTGCCCAAATTATACCCCAGTAAAAATATATGTGACATTAAACAAAGAATAATATGACACACTCCACTAT
>JBBIUO010000048.1:0-454 GCA_037440205.1 Chloroflexota bacterium | reverse complement strand
ACAAACTGTCACAATATTATGATGGGATTGAAACATTCGTTTATTCGCATATAGGCAGGTTCGTTCTTATGGTTACTCCAACCCTCAAACAGGAAATCACCCAACTCGAAGCCAACTTCTGCGCGGCGCTCTCAGACCCGAACCGGTTGCTCATCCTTTACGCGCTCAATGAGAGACCGCTCAACGTCACGGAGTTGGGAAATGAAATCGGGTTGAACCAGCCCACTACGTCGCGCCATCTCAAAGTCCTGCGCGAACGAGGGCTTGTACACACCGTCCGCAGCGGCACAACCATCACCTACCATCTATCCGATCAGAGACTCATTCAAGCGCTTGACCTGCTGAGAAGCGCAATGCACGACAGACTCGCATATCAGGCCAACTTAGTCAACGCATAACAGGCGCTCTCTTGCGCCGCCGCGTTAGAGAATGCTCAATACGCAATTTAGGAGAA
>JBBIUO010000047.1:6204-15968 GCA_037440205.1 Chloroflexota bacterium | reverse complement strand
GGCCGGGATGAAGCGGGAGTTGTTCCGCTCGCGCGGCTGCAGGAGGGCCAGATCCAGGGCCTGGATGGCGGCGACCAGCCGGTAGCGGGCCAGGATCAGGTGAAAGCCCAGGGGCACGTCCAGGCCCAGCCCTCTCTCCTCCAGGTTGATAAAGCCCAGGCCGATGGCCGCGTAGAGCCGGGTCGGGGAAGGGCTCTGCTGGGCCTGGGGGGCCTGGACCAGGGCCAGGAGCAGCAGGAGCGCGGCAGGGAAGCGCATGGCATACCTCGCAGGAGAGAGCACCCCAAATAAACCCTCTTTCCCGCTCCCGAACAAGTCCGGGAGCAAGGGTGCTGGCAGGAGAGGCGGTCATGCGCGCTCAGTACCTGCCCTCGCGCCGCCACAGGTCGAGGATCAGCTCGTAGCGCCGCAGGGCCATGCCGGTGTACACGCAGTTGCTGGTGGAGAAGATGTACCCGCCGCCGGGCATGCCGATCCGAATCCGCTCGGAGGCTTCGGCAATCACCTGCTCCATCGTGGTGTATTCAAGCAGGGAGACCGAATTCATGTTGCCCTTCAAAAACAACCGCTGTCCAACCCCGTTCTTGGCATCGGACAGTTCCACATTGCCAAGCGGATGCGGGTCAAGTGTATCGATGCCCATCGTGTGCGTCTGCTCCATCAACTCGAGTCGGTCGCCGATTTTGCCGCAGGTGTGCGTATACACCGGTACATCGCATTCCCTCACCGCATCCGCCAGCCTTTGTTCATACGGAAGGACGAATTCGGCATACATCTTCGGAGAAATGAATCCGCCGCCGGCAAATGCGGAGGAAATAAGAACCGCATCCACCCCGTGCCGGGCCTGCCCCACCGCCCAGGCAATGGCCGCCTCTGTGAGTCGATCCAGCAACGCTTTGACCTTGTCCCTGTTCTTCACCAGGCCGATGATGGCATTCTGATACCCGATCAACTCGAGGTAATGAGTAAACGGCGAAAACACCTCTCCATGGACGGAAACTTCCCCGTTGGTCTTTGCTCTCACCTGATCAATCGTATCGTAAAAATAATCGGGAACTTCACTCAGCGGGCCGAGATCATTCTTCCCCGCGATCCAGGGGATGTGATACGTATTCCAAACGTAGCCAGGATACTGATGGATCATTTCGAGATGGTCGGGATCGAGCACGCTCAAGTCGGCGCGCGGTTGTAATTCAGGACGGGCAGTGTAAACGTATTGGGCGTTATCGTCCCACGGGATCAGGGTGACATGCCCATTCTTCCATGTGACCAGTTCCCCTTTTTTGATCTTCTCGATCTTCTTGATTTCATCCAACACATTGCGCGGACGGCCGGGGATGTTGATCAGAATGCCGTCGAATTGATATCGCCTCTGCATGGTGACGAGGGCCTCGGCGAATCCTTCGCTCGTAAACCAAATCTCATGCGGCGCAAGGCCAGCATTCAGAAAATAATGACCAAGCGTCAGTTGAGACATGACCGGCACGCGATCCGCCTCTTGATGCCGCATGGCCAGCGCGATCCGCTCTTTTCCGTTCATCGTCATCCTTTCACCGCGCCCGCAGTCAGGCCTTTGATGAATTCGCGCGCCAGCAGGACGTACAAAATCAATAATGGCACGGCCGCCAGCGAAAGCACGGCCAGCGCGCGAGTCCAATCGGTGCGGTATTGGCCGAACAATAACGAAACACCCAACGCCACGGTGCGCGCTTCTTCGGCACGGATGAAGACCAGCGGGAACCAAAAATCGTTCCAGATTTTGATCATGTTGAAGATGGCAACCGTGGCCAGCGCGGGGCGCATGAGAGGCAGAACAACGCGGCTGTAAATCTGCCACTCGGAAGCGCCATCCACCTTTGCGGCGTCGAACATTTCGCCGGGCAGTTCCTTGATGAAGGCGGTCAACACGAAGGTTGCAATCGGCATCCCCATCGCCACATAAACGGGGACGAGACTCCAAATGGTATCCTGCAAGTTCAGGGCTTTGATGAGGCGCACAAGGTCAATCGTCCCCAAGCGGATGGGGATCATCAGCCCGGCGATGAAAAAGACGTATAGAAAATTCGCCGCAGGCGATTTCCACTTTGCCAGGGCGTAGGCCGCCATCGAACCAACGAGCAGGATCAAGGTCAGGGAAAGAATCGTGACGATCAGCGAATTGGTGAAATACAGGTCGAAACGGCCGGTCTTCCACGCCTCGATGTAGCCGTCGAAGGTGAAATTCTTTGGAAACCCGAACGGGTCTTTGAAGATTTCCTTTTGCGGCTTGAACGAGTTGATAATCAACGTCCACAACGGGAAGATCACAATCACCGACCAGATGGTCAGAAGAATATAGGAAAGTGCCTGGTTGAGTTTTAGTCCGCGCATGGTGAGGTCTCCTGATTATGCTTCCGTGGACTGGCGGCGCGACAGATACAACCAGAGCAATACGCCGGACATAAGGATCAGAAACGTAACTGTTGCGATTGACGCGCCCATCCCCATGTTGGGAATGCCAACGGGATGCTCGCCCGCGATACCCGTCCGGTAGAACAGGGTCGCCAGCAGATCGGTGGAATAGGACGGTTCTCCCCTTGCCCCCGCCATGGCATAGATGACATCGAAGGCGTTGAAATTATCCACGAAGGTCAAAATGGCGACGATGCCGATAATGGGCTTCAAGAGCGGGAGTTTGATCTTCCAAAAGATATTCCATTCCGTGGCGCCGTCAATACGGGCGGCTTCCAGCAATTCATCTGAAATCCCGGTCATGCCAGCCAGAAACATGACGGTGGGCATTCCCACCCATTGCCAGACCGAAGTCAACGAAATGACGGGCAGGGCGAGGTTTTCCCTGCCAAGCCAGGGAAGAGCCCATTGCCGCAGGCCTGCGGCAATCAGCAATTTATTCACCGCGCCCCAGTTTGGGTTGAGGATCAACGTCCAAAGAAAGCCCACGACGAGAACGGATAACGTGGCAGGCGTGAAAATGAGCGTGCGGAAGAAGTTCCTGCCTTTGAAGTCGGAGGATAACAAGTTGGCAAACAACAACCCCAGGCTGTTTTGCACAAGCATGTGAATTCCAAAAAAGATGAAGGTGTGCCGCACCGCCCCCAGGAACTTTTCGCGCCAGAGCGGGTTGGTGAATAGATTGATATAATTCTGAAAGCCGACAAACTTCGTCGGGTTGTATCCCTCCCCCGTGTAAAGACTTAAACGCAGTGAGTCGAAAAGCGGGCCTGCCATAAATGTGAGGTAGATGGCCAAGGCAGGGAGAAGAAACAGCACCCAGGTTATCTTTCGGCGGTTTTCGTTGCTGAGCAATCCCGCGCTTTTCTTTCCTGAAGAAATCATCTGGCTCATTGTCTCTCCTCAATTTTTGTAAACCCTAAAGGTCCCGAGGACCTTTAGGGTTTTTGAAAACAAACTACTACTTGCAGGCCGCGGCAGGCTCGTACCAGGCCGCGAGGTCGGCATTGAACGCGTCGGCGGCTTCCTGCGGGGTCTTCTCACCCTTCAACACAGCAATCACATTGTTGTTGAGAGAGGTGTAGGCATCCACACTGCCGGAAGGAGCGGCGAGAAGTTTCTCCCACACGAAGCGGATGTCCACGCCGGCGGCGGCGTTGTTGAACGCCATGAAATCAGCCGCAATCGGGTCGCTCAGGGTGGGTACTTCCTTGGTGAGCGGGAAGAAGCCAGGCAGATTGTTGCCAAGCAATTCCGCGAATTCCGGTGATTCAAGGAATTCGAGGAAGAGCATCGCAGCTTCGAGATTCGGAGAGGCGGCATTGGCGCCGATCGCCGCATCGATGTGAAAGGTCACATAGGTGTCCTTGCCTTCGAGAGCGGGCGGATAGAAGACGCCCCATTCGAAGTCAGTGGCATCCTTTTCAAAGGCGCCAATGCTCCAGGAGCCATCCATCATCATCGCGGCCTGACCCTGGGCAAACAACTGCTCGGCGTCGTAGTAACTGGTGGCTTCGAAGCCGGCCGGGAGGAAGGGCTTCATGTCGGCAATCTGCTGGAAGGAAGCGACCATTTCTTCACTGTTGAAACAGCGCTCGCCATTCAGGTAGGCCATGCGGCCTTCGTACCCGCCGATGTTGCTCGGGATCAACTGCATCATCACGACTTCGTTGATATCCCAGGCGTCCTTGGTGCCATTGGCAAAAGGAATCACGCCGGCATCGAGCAGGGTTTGCGAGGCGGCCATCAATTCTTCCCAGGTGGTGGGAACTTCGATTCCGTTGGCGGCGAAGATATCCTTATTGTAGTAAATACCATGCGAAACCGCAATGATCGGCACAGCGTAAGGTTCGCCTTCATCGGTCGCCCACGGAGAGCGGGAGGCCTCGGTGAAATTATCGTTGATGCCGGGCAGGTCCTTCAAAGACGCAATGTAGCCCGCGTCGAACAATTCGCGGCCGGTGGCAAACGAACGGACGAAGAACAGATCGGGGCCGGTGCCGGTTTCGAGTTGCGTGCGAAGCGTCGCATTGTAGTCGGGCGGATTGGTCGGATCGAACTTCACAGTAATGTTCGGATGCGCCTCGTGGAATGCGGCATTGATCGCTTCCCAGGCGGCGACATCATCCACACGCCAGGAGCCCAGGGTAAGGGTAATCTCTTCAGCGGCAGGGGCTTCCGTGGCGGCAGGCACCTCGGTGGCGGCGGGGGCTTCGGTGGCGGGAGCCTGGGTGGGGGCGGGAGTGCCGCACGCAGAAAGCACGAGGCTCGCCAAAATCAAAACAGACAACATAACGAACAGTTTATTTTTCATCTTTCTTCTCCTTTTAGGTTTTGAAACGCGTCTAAATTTGGATATCAAGGAAATGGTTGATTCGATCAGCCTCCTTTCGATTTGGGTGGGCTAACTCATACGTCCAATTCGTTCCTTCACTTCCTGTGCAAAGCGTTGGATGAATTCCTGCGCGAACTCCGCGAAATCCTTTTTCGCATCGTTCATCAGCGGGGTCATATCCATCGCGTAAGACAGCCCGGTGGTTGCATCCACGCCATGCGATTCAAAATACGTGGCATTTGCACGGCGGCGTCCCATCGAAGCGAGGTCATAACGTTTGCCGCCCGCGATCTGCGAATCGAACACACCCAACAGGGCCAATTGCAAATTTTCGTGATTGGATAGATTCATCGTGACCTTATCCGAATCGACCATCCAATCCAACGCGCGCCAGACCTCACACCCCACGCATCGTTCGGGACGTTCGGCCTGATCCAGTTTTCTGAGAGATTCAATTACCCTGAGAGCGACCGCGACGTGCGTATCGTGCTTATCCGCCAGATTGTGGGTGTACACCACCGTCGGCTTCGTCGCACGGAGGATCGCCAGAATATCGTCCATAGGTTCGTTGCGAGAAGCATCCTTGATGACCTTGCTCGGAAAATCCAGCATAATCTGCGCCGCAAACTCACCGACAAAAGCCGCCTTGCGCTGTTCCTTGAATCTCACAAGCCGCATCTTATCGTCGCTGTAATTTTCGTAAAGCCCGTTACGCGGAGAGCCGCGCCCATCCGTCACGACCACACCCGTGAACCACCTATCCTTCTGCTGAAAGCATTCGATGATCGGCTGAGCCGCCATGATTTCAATGTCATCCTGGTGCGCCGCAAAGCACAAATGCGTCGTCCGCGCCAGTGCCTGCTCCACAGGCTCGGCATCGGGAATGTATATTTCGGCTGTGTTCAAATGAAATTTCATAAATTCTCTTCTTCTCAAAAGTACTCCGTTGGTCGAGTAGGGCGAGCGCTCTTCTCACCCGTATCGAGACCAAACGTGACTAGTAAACTTAATGTTTCTTTTCGCTCCCTGCGCCGTCCTCGGCGCAGGTTGTTTTCCTGAATACGCCGCCGGGGACGGCGGCTGAGCGGCTACGCCACTGGCAAACTCGCCGCCGCCACAGACTGCCCGACTCGGCGAATCTTCTCATCGGGCAAATGCAACTCGATCCTCTTCAACAACTCAGGAAACTCCGCCTCAAGCACTTTCTTCGCGCCTTCGATCAACAAATCGCCGCCGCGGCCCGAAGTACAGCGTCCCAAAATCAAAACATGCTTGATGTCATAAAACTCGGCGTAATGAGCGATTCCATAACCAAGATACACGCCCATGCTTTGCCAAATCTTCAATGCCGCTTCATCGCCTGCTTCGAGTTTTGCTTGCACAAATTTCAACTTCTCGGCATCCGTCACATCGGCAGGGATTTGAATCCCCGCCTTCGGCGCAAGCCTGAACACACATTGCTGTGAAAAATACGATGCCCCACAGCCTTTATCGCCAGACCATTCTTCCACAGGCGCAGTCGGGCTGTAATCAATCGGCGCGAAGGCCAATTCATTCAACCAGCCCATGATGTGACCTTCCATATTCACATATCCAGCCGCCTCACTCGAACCAAGCGCAATGCCCAAAATCCCGTTATCTTCAATGGACATCGAACCCGCCAGCGCGGTCACATCGCCATCGTTAATCACTTCCAGCGGCACGCCCATCTCATCGCGGATTCGCAGGAACATATTTTTGATGTCGCCAAACTTTTCCTGCGGGATGCCGCGAAACAGCGACGCCACCATCGGGCGGTTGTCCACGTAAATGCCTGCCGAGCTTCCGCCAATCGCATCCACGCGCGGCATTTTGCTGGCGGCGGTTTTCAGCGCAGTCATTACTTCGCGGTAGTGATATTCAGGGTCAATATTCTTGCGCGGCTCCCAAATCACTTCCTCGCTGAAAATTGCGTTCCCATCCACCACCGCGCTCACCTTGCGGTCCGATGCGCCCAGGTCAAACCCAATGCGGCAACCATTCAAATTTCGTCCGAGCAGTTTCCCCGTCTCGCGCGAAGCGGGCACTTCATCCGCCGAACAAACCACCACCGAAAATTCCTTTTCGTACACCTGCGTCCCCATGAAATGAAAATCAAATTTCTGCGCGCCATTCGCTGAATAGACGTCGCAAATGTGTTCACCAATTTTCTTCGGCGCGCCGATGTACACGGTATGTCCCCCGCGCTGCCAGAGCAAAAACTTTACGATGCGTTCGATGTATGCAAAATTGGATTCAAAATCGGGATGGCCTTCGGGATAGACGAGAGTCTCGAAACGCGAAACTTCCCCCGCGCCTCTTTCCAAGCCGACAACTGCCCGCACACCAATCGGCTTGACCTTGCGCTGAAAGTTTCGATTCGCCAACACCGCAGGGCGGAATGATTCATCCAGTGGCGGTGTGACTTTGGGTTCGATCAATTGCATGAATGGTTTCCTCGTTTTTGCGTAGGACACGTTCTCTAACGTGTCCGTCGGCGTGAGAGAACGCCGACTGCGCTTTACGTGAACAATAATGAATAATCGTCGAGCAACAAAAACGCCGATGCGCCGAGAATGCAGGCGCGATAATCAAGCGTGCCAAGTTCAAGTTTTGTATTTTCCGAAAGCCTTGCCAGCGCCGCATTGCGCATGGATTCGTTCACCGAGTCCAACCATGCAGCGCCGAAGCGGGTCATATCGCCTGTCAGCACGATCTTTTGAATATTGAGTGTGCCGATTAAATTGGCGAGGGAAATTCCGAGGTAATGAGCCGCGTGTGTGACAGCTTTCGTTGCATTCATATCGCCTGCTTCAAAAGCAGTTTGTGCCTTGTCCAACGAATCGAGGTTCAAATCCTTTAGCACCGCTCGCACGCTGGAGATGGTTTCGAGGCATCCGCGTTTTCCACAACGGCATAACTCGCCATTCTCCTGCACCACCACATGACCGATTTCCCCTGCCCCGCCGCCGTCGCCCTGGAACAATCGCCCGTTGACCAGAATGCCTGAGCCGATGCCGTGCTTCACGTTGACCACGATCAGATTCTGGTCGCTGGCATGATCGCCGCCGTAGACGAACTCACCGATGGCGGTCGCCTGCGAGTCGTTCAAAATGGAAACGGGGATTTTGTATTTCTTCTCCAGTAATTGACCGAGCGGCAAATCCTGCCATTCGAGGTTGACGGCGTTGACCACCACGCCGTCGCGCGTGTTCACCAGGCCTGGCGTGCCGACGCCGATGCCAACGATGGGTTTGATCTTCTTTTTCAGTAACTGGTCAATGATTTGGTACACAAGGTCGAGGGCGTTTTGTCCATTGTCGTCGTGGACGGGCATTTCGACCATTTCCTTGATTTCCCCGCGTAAATTTACGATGGCGCCGATGAACTTATCCTGCGCGAGATTCAAGCCGATCAAATAACGCGAGTCGGCGACGATGCTCAAAAGGATCGGAGTCTTGCCGCCGATGGATTCGCCTCTGCCGACTTCTTCCACCAATCCTTCTTCGAGCAGTCCATTGACCACATCGGAAACGGTTGTACGGGTCAGGTTGGTTACGCGCGCCACTTCCGCGCGGCTGATGGACTCGTTTGCAAAGATGGTTCGCAGGACGAGATCACGATTGTGTTGCTTGGTTTGCTGGTGAGTCGCTTTTTTCATGGTCTTTTTTTTACCAAATTGCCTACACGCAGAGATTCAAAACCATTTGCAAAACGACGATACTTTGTAAATTCATTGTACTAACAAAGTAGATTGTACAGACTTCCCCATCAAGAGTCAAGACCCAAATCCATTGACAAATTTTAGGGAGAGACATAAAATAATTTAGGTAAGACTAAATTACGAGGCAACAGTTAACCCATGAAACAATCCACATCCATTCAAGATTATCTCAAACGCATTTACGAGTTGACCGAGGGCGGCACATCGGCCAGCACGAACGATCTCGCGCGCGAGTTGAACATCAAGCCCGCTTCGGTGACGGGCATGATACAAAAACTTGCGGCGGATAAACCCGCATTGGTGGAATATCAAAAACATCAAGGCGTGACGCTGACGAAAGATGGAAAACGCGCCGCACTCGAGGTGATACGACATCACCGTCTGCTCGAAACCTGGTTGGTGCAAACGCTCGGTTATTCGTGGGATGAAGTGCATGAAGAGGCGGAAAAACTCGAACACGTTATCTCGGAGGATTTCGAGCGACGCATCGCTGCGGCACTCGGACACCCGACTCGCGACCCGCACGGCGAGTTGATCCCTACGGAAGATTTGAAAATGCCTTTGGAAAATTCGACGCCGCTTTCGTCGTTGCGCCCAGAACAAAGCGGAACATTGAAATGCGTCAAGGCGGCAGATACGAAGTTGCTTCGTCATTTGGAGGGCCTGGGCTTGATCCCTGGCGCGGAGATCGAAGTGACAGACTACTCCCCCTTCGACCATAACCTGACGATCAAGGTCGGGCAGAAGACGACGGTGCTAGGGTTGAGTATTACGAGAAAGATTTTTATTGGGGAAAGGTGATATGTCATTATGAGGGAGCGACACTTGCACCAACACGCAAGTGCAGGTGTAGCGACCGAAGCAATCCCCCAGTTAATCGGGAAAGTTTTTGCCGAGATTGAGTAGATAGGTAAACAGGTAACACAAGTAGACAGGTAAACAAGGAAACAGATATGTATTACGGTATTGCATTGATTGTATTACTGGGCATCATGTTCATCCCTCGCGTGGGATTGCTCGCCATTTACAAATCCTACCGCGCGGCGCAGGAACGAGAGCAGGTGGAAGACGCGCTCAAACACCTGCTCGACCGCGAGAATCAAGGCAGGCACGCTTCGCCCGAGTCGTTGGGCGGGACGTTAGATATTCCGCGCGCGGTGGTGACCAGCCTGATTGAAAAGATGGAAGAACAAGGCCTGCTCGTCAAGACGGAGCCGTATCCGGTGGCGGCGGGCC
>JBBIUO010000047.1:0-6186 GCA_037440205.1 Chloroflexota bacterium | reverse complement strand
CTGGGCATTGCATGTCCTGCGCGCGCATCGCTTGTGGGAGCGTTATCTCGCCGATGAAGCGCGGATGCCGTTGAATAAAATCCACGACGAAGCGCAAAAACGCGAACACTCCTTCACCGAAGCACAGCTTAATGAACTGGATGCCGCGCTTGGGTATCCGACTCGCGACCCACATGGCGACCCTATCCCTTCGCGTGAGGGGAAAATGAATCGGGCGGAGGGAATGCCCATTACGGCGTGGCAGGCCGAAAGTCCAGCGCGAATCGTTCATCTTGAGGATGAACCTGCCATCGCGTATCAACAAATCCTGGCGGCGGGACTCCGCTTGGGACAAGACATCCGCATTATCGAAAAGAATCAAAACCGATATGTGTTGAGCGACGGCGAAAGCGAATATAAACTCGCGCCCGCGGTGGCGTCGAACGTGTATGTGACGGCGTTGCCTGAAAGCGAGATGTTGAAACGCGAGGCGATTTCATTGGCGGAGCTGGCGCAGGGTCAACGCGCTCAGATCGTGATGCTGGACGACTCGGTGCAGGGATTCACGCGCCGCCGCTTTCTTGACCTGGGCCTGACTCCCGGCACGACGATCTTTCCCGAGCTGACAAATTTCTTCGGCGAGCCAAGAGCCTATCGCGTGCGCGGAACTTCGATTGCCTTGCGAAATGACCAGGCGGCGCAGATTTGGGTAAAGCCCGTGTAAGTACACAAGTAAACACGTAGACACGTTCCTTGTGTACTTGTGTACTTGTGTACCTGTCTACTTGTGTACTTGTGTACCTGTCTACTTGTGTACCTGTCTACTTGTTTCCTTGTATACCGAATTGAGAGAACCTATGACAAACAAAACTATCCTCCCCACCGAGCATTGCGAGACCTGCCCTGCCTTCGCGCAACTGGAGCAGATGGGAATCAAAGTCGGTGATTTTGACCGCGTGGTGGCGTTGGCTGGGAATCCCAACACGGGCAAGTCCACGCTGTTTAACACATTGACTGGACTCAAACAACACACAGGCAACTGGCCTGGCAAGACAGTGACTCGCGCGGAAGGCGGATATCAATTCAACGGCGTGAAATACAAGCTTGTTGATTTACCTGGGACGTATTCGCTATTATCCGCAAGCCAGGATGAAGAAGTGGCGCGTGATTTCATTTTGTTTGGTCAGCCCAACTGCACCATTGTCGTTACCGACGCCACCGCGCTCGAACGCAACTTGAATCTCGTTTTGCAAGTCATGGAAATTACGGACAAAGTCGTCGTGGCGATCAACCTCATGGACGAAGCCCGCCGCAAAGGTCTGGAAGTGGATGCGCGCAGTCTCTCGCGCGATCTGGGCGTGCCTGCGATTCCAATCACTGCCCGTTCAGGCGAAGGCGTGGCAACTCTGCTCTCCACCATCGCGGATGTGATCGAAGGAAAGATCACCGTCAAGCCGATGCGCGTGGAAGGCACGCCCGAATTTCAAAAAGCGGTCAACGAACTTGTGCCCATGATCGAAAGCTTGGCTCCAGGAATCCCGAACGCGCGCTGGCTTGCAATCCGTTTATTGGACGGTGATGCCCGCGTACAAAAAGCCATCACCAGCGGCGAACTCGGTGGGATCGTGGCAAGGCAGGGACAGGCCGATGTTCAGTTTAGCAAGAAGATAAGTGTAGAAGGAAGACAGTGAGAAAGTAGACAAGTAAACACGTAGATATGTTCTCTGTGTACTTGTCTACTTGTATACCTGTGTACCTGTGTACCTCTTACCCCGCAAGGAACAACCATGAATCCAAATGAAATTATCTCCAAAGCGGAATCGCTCCGCAATAACCTCTCCACGGGCTTCCGCGACGAGATCGTCAAATCCATTTACTCTGAAGCGGAGAAGGTCGCGCAACGCGCCGTCAAAACCGCGTCGGATAAAAAATATGACTTCGACCAAAAGATAGACCGCCTCGTCACCTCGCCGTGGACGGGTCTGCCCATCATGTTGATTCTGCTCGGCATTATCATCTGGCTGACCGTCTCAGGCGCGAACGTCGTTTCGGCGGCAATTGCAAATCTTCTTTTCAGCCTCGGCGACCTCGGACGAAACTTCTTCAACTCGCTCGGTTTCATTCCGTGGTGGATCACAGGCTTCATCTGGGATGGCGTGTATCTCGCGCTCGCCTGGGTAATCTCCGTTATGCTCCCGCCGATGGCAATCTTCTTCCCCGCCTTCACCTTCCTCGAAGACCTTGGCTACCTTCCGCGCGTAGCCTTCAATTTGGATTGGCTTTTCAAAAAGACAGGCGCGCACGGCAAACAATCGTTGACCATGGCAATGGGATTTGGGTGCAACGCCGCAGGCGTGGTTGCGACTCGCGTGATTGACTCTCCGCGCGAGCGCTTGATCGCCATCCTGACCAACAACTTCGTCCCCTGCAACGGACGCTTCCCGACTTTAATTATGCTTGCTACTGTTTTCGTGGCCTCTGCCTTCCCTGCGGCATTGACCTCCTTCATCGCGGCAGGGACAGTGGTCGGCGTAGTCTTGATCGGAGTCGCGTTCACGTTTTTGATGTCGTGGCTGTTATCCCGCACCGTCCTCAAAGGCGAAGCCTCCGCGTTCACGCTGGAACTTCCGCCCTATCGCAAACCAAATTTCGGGCGCATCCTTTACACCTCGCTGATCGACCGCACAATCTTCGTCCTCTGGCGCGCCATGCAAACCGCCGCCCCCGCTGGAGCGATTATCTGGATTCTGGCGAACATCCCAATCGGCGATGCCAACCTCGCCCGCGCCATCGCGGACTGGCTCAATCCCTTCGGCTTATTGCTCGGCCTCGACGGCGTGATTCTGCTCGCGTACATCATCGCCATCCCCGCCAACGAGATCGTCGTCCCAACCATGATGATGGTCTACATGGGCGCAGGCACGATGGTCAACGGCCCAGGCACAAGCGCAGGCATTTATGACCTGCTCGTCCACGGCAACGGCTGGACTTTACTCACCGCCATCAACCTGATGCTCTTTGCCCTGCTCCACAATCCCTGCGCCACGACCATTATGACAATTTACAAAGAAACCAAATCATGGAAGTGGGCCACCGTCAGCGTGGTCATCACGCTGGGCGTGGCATTTTTGGTCACATTCCTAACCGCCAGCATCGCAAGGTTGTTTGGTTGGGTGTAGCAACCATGTCATTGCGAGGGCATTCATCCTGAGCGAAGCGTAACGAAGTCGAAGGACAGCCCGAAGCAATCTCCTGTTGAGAAAACGCACTTACTTATCTGGAGATTGCTTCGTCGGGAAAAACGCCCTCCTCGCAATGACAAACAAATTTATTTAGAGGTGAACATGAAAAACAATTTATCAAGAAGAGATTTTCTAAAACTTGGCGGAGCGGGGTTGATCACTGCCGCAGGCGGAATCGCCGCCATGAAAGACTTCCAGCCTGCAGATCACAGCAACCATTCCCACAAAGCCAAACAGCAAGATGACGGCGGGACAGGTCACGGTGAGGGCCTGCCAGGCGCGGGCGACGTTAACCACAAACAGAACGGCTTCGACCCTGGCGAGACTCTCTATGATTTCGACTATGGCAAAACCTCAACGCTCGAAAATGGACAAACCTTACGAGAGTATGAGATCGTAGCCCTCAACAAAAACATCGAAATTGTCCCAGGCATCGAATTCCCCGCGTGGACGTACAACGGGCGCATTCCTGGCCCCACGCTTCGCGCCACCGAAGGCGACCGCATCCGCATTCATTTCAAGAACGGAAGCAGTCATCCGCACTCGATGCACTTTCACGGCTTTCACCCAGGCGAGATGGACGGCGTGCCTGGCACAGGCCCAGGCGGAATGGTTCAACCAGGCGATGAGTTCATTTACGAATTCGACGCCGAACCCTTCGGCTTGCATCTTTATCACTGCCACGTCTTCCCGCTCGCGCGTCACATCGCCAAGGGACTCTATGGCACGTTCATCGTTGACCCGAAAGAAGGACGTCCGCCCGTTGACAAAGAGATGGTCATGGTGATGCACGGCATTGATGTGGACTTCGACGACGGCAATGATTTTTACGCCGTCAATGGCATTCCCTTCTATTATCAAAATCATCCCATCCAAATCAAAGTCGGCGAAAAGATTCGCATCTATCTCGTCAACATCCTGGAGTTCGATTTCATCAACTCATTTCATTTGCACGCCAACTTCTTCCACTACTATCCCACCGGCACAAGCCTCACGCCTTCCGAATTCACCGACACCATCATTCAAGGCCAGGCCCAGCGCGGCATTTTGGAATTCACGTACAAATATCCAGGCGTGTACATGTTCCACGCGCACGTCACCGAATTCGCAGAACTCGGCTGGAACGGCATGTTCGAAGTTTTACCGTAATACTGCGTAGGGTGCGTTCTCTAACGCGCCCATTCATCAAAGAAAGAGATGCTAAAGATGACTGACCAAACCCAGGTTAAGACAGAGAGCCGCTTCACCTTCGGGACCTTGATCCTGCTTCTGATCCCAATCATTCTCCTCGCTGGAGTGATTCTCCTCTTCCTCAATACAGGCGGTGGACTCGACCTGCACTCCCCCGCCCCCATCGAAAACCTGACCGTCGAACGCTATTCCCTCGAACACAACCGCATCGAATTGCAAGTGCAAAACACGGGCCCTGAAACATTGACCATTGCTTCTGTCATCATCAACAATGCGGTCATGCCGTTCGAGGTCACGCCAGGCGCGGACATTCCACGACTCGGCAGGGCGACCATCTCCGTAAGTTATTCATGGTCGGAGGGCGAGGCTTACGGCGTGCGCATCTTCACTAGCAATGCCGTGCCCTTCGATGTGGAAATCCCCGTCGCGTTTGAAACGCCTGCACCTGAAGCAAAAACCTTTTGGGGCTTCACGCTCATTGGTTTATACGTCGGCGTGATTCCCATCTTCCTCGGAATTTTCTGGCTGCCCGCCCTGCGCACCCTCGGCAAAAAATGGATGACCTTCCTGATGGCGCTGACCGCTGGACTACTCATCTACCTCGGTTTGGACACCATCAACGAGGCGCTCGAACAAGCCGCAGAACTTCCCGCCACCTATCAGGGCATCGGACTCATCGGCATTGGCGCCGTCGCCACATATATGCTGCTCGAATTGGTGGATAATCCCAAGTCCACAGACCGAAGCGAAACATCCCAACGCCTTTCGATTGCGTGGCGCATCGCGCTCGGCATCGGCATCCATAACCTGGGTGAAGGGCTTGCCATCGGCGCGGCATACAGCGTCGGCGAGATCGCGCTGGGAACCTTCCTCGTCGTCGGCTTTATCATCCAAAACATCACCGAAGGGCTTGGCATCATCGCGCCCATTTTGAAAGACCGTCCCACCCTCAGTCAACTTGCATTGCTCGGGCTGGTCGGCGGCGCGCCTGCCATCGTCGGCGCATGGATCGGCGGATACACCCCTTCGCCGTTTCTCGCCGTCCTTTTCCTCGCCATCGGCACGGGCGCCATCTTCCAGGTCGCCGTCGAAATCGCCAGGCTCATTCAAAAAGACACGGTCAAACAACCCATGCCCGCCTACATCTTCAGCGGCGTCCTGGCTGGGATGATGATGCTGTGGGTGACGGGGATTTTTATCAAATGAAGGTTGTGTCACTCTGAGGGAGCGCCCTTCGCGACCGAAGAGTCTCTACTCCAGAGTTTAGAGATGCTTCGCTACGCTCAGCATGACACCATCGAATCCCTGCCAATTTTCACATTGACAGGGTTTATTTTCGACAGTAATATATGAATACTTGTTCATATATTCAACCATGAAACTTTCCGAACTCAAAGCCATCAAACTTGCTGAACTTTTCAGCTCCCTCAGCGACGCGAGCCGCATCCGCCTGATAGCCCTGCTCATGGACGGCGAGATGAGCGTGCGCGCCCTCGCCGATGGACTCAGCATGACCGAATCCGCCGTCTCTCACCAACTGCGCGGACTGCGCCAAATGCACCTCGTCCGCGCGCGCAAATCGGGGCGGCAGGTCTTCTACTCCATTGACGACGACCATGTTTCGCGCCTGTTCACGCTGGGCTTCGATCACGTCCAACACGAATAACATGCACAATCATTCCCACTCCCATTTCAGCGACCTCGCCATGCAAACCACAAAACGACTTTTTCTTTCACTCATCCTCACCGCGGCATTTGTCGTCGTCGAAATTGC
>JBBIUO010000046.1:0-16112 GCA_037440205.1 Chloroflexota bacterium | reverse complement strand
AGGTCTTTGTCCATTGGAGCCTGCCAGAAATCCTGGGTGGCGCCGAAAGCGCGGTCGTATTTCTTGCGGTATGTGACGAGACCGTTCTTCAATGCCACTGACCATTGATCAACAGCCGTAGTCAGGGCGTCGAGGCGACTGTCTACGGCCACAGCAGACCAGGTCTTGTCATTGACCGCGCTCTGACTGGTGGCGATGGCGACCTGGTCGGCGGTCATGCCTGGATTGACGGCAAGTTGGGCGAGGACGACGTCGTACTCGATTCCATCCCAGCCGACATATTCCTGCGAACTGGAAACGGCGGTCGCATATCCGTGCCACGCATAAAAGACTTCGATGGAGGCCATGTTGCACCCATCGTATCCGACAACGTCAATGAAACCGAGCGAGGGAATCGCCGCCTTCAACTCATCGAGGTCGAGCGTGTCGGCGTCTGTGTCATCCTGCATCACGTAGCCGGGATGCCAGTTCCAGCCGTGACCCCAAAAGTAGAGCGCGTAATGGTCGGCGGGATAATTGGCCTTTGACCAACTGACAAAATCAATGAGCGTTTGCGGATCGCCCATGTTGCGCTCGCCCCAATCGGCAACCGCGCTGGCGGAATCCGCGATCATGCCGGTGGTGACGTGATACAACTTGGTGGTCTGCCAGTCGCCGCGGCTGGTATCGTAGCCGGGACCTCTGTCTGCAAGCGCGACCACTTGAACGTTTGCGCTGGAACCGGTGGGGGCAAGTTCCAATTCGATGTCTTTGACCACGTAGTCTTCGAGATTGTTATCCCCCGAGATGTAAACCATCACTGTCCATTTGGCTTGTGTCGGCGGCGCGGCCTGGACTGTGCCCGTGACAATGGAAAACAGGGCGAGCAGACTTGCAACGGTCATGACGAAATGTGCTGACTTACGCATGGCTCTCTCCTTTGGGAAATTAAAATTTGCGTTCGAGGCGAAGTTGCAGACAATTTCTTGCCTGTTCAAAATCAGTGTAGCATAGCGAGTTATCCGATTTCAATAGGTTGCCCTGATTTGATTGGTTGATGCTTCATTCACAAAAAACACAAGGGACTGCAACTCACAGTCCCTTGTGCTTCACCGTCAACTGACTACTGCTCACTGCTCTGTTTCTCCCGCCTTGCCTTCAGCCATCCATGCAGGCTGAGACTCACCACGCGCTCCCTGCCTTCGATTAATTTCTTCAAATTTGGACGTAACGCCCAAACCAGCAGAATCTCCGCGCCAACGCCGTACCAGACGTATGCCCACGGCAAAAGTCCCTGTGAAGCGCGGATGGCGAAAATGATGATCGCAAACAACGCCACCGCCATCGTGGTGACGGATGCGATGCCGATGCTGAAAAAGGTCAACATGCCGAGCGGCAGGATGATGAGAATCGAGCCGGGCCAAAGTCCCATGGCGCCGCCCACCGAGGGCGCTCCACCCGCACCGCCGCGTAAACGAATGATCTTTCCATTTTCGTCGCGCTCGATGAGAAAGATGGAATGATTATGTCCGATGATCGCGGCGATGGGCGCAAGCACATGCACCCAGGTATGATCCGGGCTGAGCCAGCGCGCCACCCACACACCGACCGCGCCTTTCAAAATATCGAGCATGGCGGTTCCAAAGCCCGCCCAAAACCCTGCCGCGCGCATGGCATTCGTCCCGCCGGTACGGCCGCTTTCCACTTCACGAATATCCTTTCCTGTTTTTAGTTTGACGATCAACAACCCAAAGGGGATCGAGCCAAAGACGTAAGCCAGCAGGATGATCCCGATATCGAACGCAATTTGCATTGAAACTCCTCCGGTTTGGTGTAACCATAAAAACACAAAAACCGAAATATGGTTGCTTGATGAATGCTCCCGTTGCCGTCCCCGGCGACGGATACATCGTTGACAACAAAACGAAAAATGATTTCTAGATGACCTGCAAGTTCACTTCGCTATATTCCCCACCTTCCACCCAAAACCCACGCGCGCGCCACTCTCCGTCCACGCGCGCCAGAATGACGTAGGTCACTGCATAGGCGGCCTCCGCTATGTCGGTTGGCGAAACAGTTTCAGGTCCGGTTGGATGCGAGTGGAAGATTCCAAGCAGGTCCAGCCCATTGGATTCGATCCACTCAAAGGCCTTCAACTGCTCGACAGGATCCATCACGTATCGCACTGGACTTTGGGCCTGGTTCGCCACCAACAGCACAGACTCCACCCTCGAGCCGAGTCCTGCCAAAAGCCCGCACGCCTCCAGCGGCGCGTGTGCTTCAACGTGCGCGGTCATTTCCTGCAAATGTTCTTCTGTAAGCGAGAGGGAATTCATTACTTCAAAAAGAAAGCCGCCGCCCACGCAACACTGACGATAAGCGCAGGCCACACCACGGCGCGGCGCAGTGGAATATTTTCTGTGAGGCTCGCGGAAAGGGCCGTGAGCGCATACAGCGGCCCTGTGATTGCAAGACCGAATTGCACCGGCGTCAACGGCCAGTAATGCAGGCCTGCCCCGATCTGCGCGCAGACAATGCCAATGCCAACCGCCCAGGGAAAATCCCAACGGTCTGTGCCATCGAGATGCAGGATGCGCAAACTGATCAGCCCCGCAGAGAGGAAGACAATGGGAAAAAGCAAAAACATGCGGATGCCGGAAAACCGCAAAGAGGTAGCCAGAATAAGGAAGAGCGCATACGAAAGGGCGGTAAGCCCGGCGCGCGCAAACGCATACGATGGCGCCGATGGGTCAATGGTGATGTATTCGGCCAAAAAAACAGCAACGAGCAGGCTTCCGCCGACGGCGATTCCGATCCACCAGGTTGTACCGTTTGATAGTAGTGCCAGCGGCGACCCGACGACAAAGGTGGTGAGGGTGGGGAGCATCAAATGTTCGATGTTTGGCTTTTGCCCAAGGTTGGGGTGTCCGCGAGTCAGCCAGTCCATGCCGGCGGCGGTGAGGGCGGCGGCGAGCAAGGTCATGGCAGTGCCGAGGGTGAGGGGATAGGCAAAGTAAAAGCCCGGCAGTTCAATGGTCAGTGTCAGTTGCGGAGATTGAATGAGGCGGGTGAGCGCGAACGTCAGCAGAACGGATGCGATCAGCACACCCACGCGGTCGGCAGATGGCAGGTAGGAACGGGTCTCTTGCATGAAAAGATTGTACCTGTGGGCGCGCGCAAGCGCAAGCAGGGGTATGGTAGAATCAACCTGTTATGGAAGTCTCACGCACTGAAAATCTGCCTGCACCCCCGGGAATCATCAATTCAATACGAGCCGGTTTCGACATGATTGCCCAGCATATCACGGCCATCGTGTTGCCTTTGCTGTTGAATTTGTTTTTCTGGCTGGGTCCGCGCCTGCACATGGACGCCTTGTTCAATTCGATCAAGGACAGTGTGGTATCAATGTGGCAGGCTGGGGGCGTGCCAGCGGATGAGATTCAGCGCATTTTAAAATGGTACGAAACCACGATTCCATCCATCAACTTGTTTTGGATCTTCCGCACGCTTCCCATCGGGATCTCGAGCCTGCTTTTCCCTCAGGAGGCGGCGCGAACGCCTTTGGGGAATCCCTTCATCATGCAGGTGAGCGCGATCAGCCTCATCGGTTGGATCGTCTTCCTGACCATTGCCGGGTGGGTTGGCGGCGGTTTGTACTTCCGCAGTGTTGCCCGGCTTGCGATCACGGATAAGGAGATTCCGCCCATTCGCATCTCCCGTGCGATCGTGCAGACGATACTCACTTCCATTGTCTGGAGCATCCTCTCTGCGATGATTCTTGGACCGGTCATCCTTCTGCTGGTGGTCATCGTACAGTTCAATCCATTCGTCGCCAACCTGTTGATCCTGTTCCTGAGTCTGGTTTCGATGTGGGTGATCGTGCCGTTGTTTTTCTGGTCGCATGGAATTTTTCTCAAACGCCAGAACTTCATCATGTCCATTTTCAGCAGCGTGCAATTGACCCGCTTCACGCTCCCCACGAGCAGCATGTTCGTCCTGACGATATTCCTGCTTTCGGTCGGTTTGAATTTTCTGTGGAGCATCCCGCCCGAAGATTCGTGGATGACCCTTGTGGGCATCTTTGGTCACTCGTTTGTGACCACCGCTTTGCTGGCAGGCAGTTTTGTGTATTATCGCGATATGAATATTTGGCTGCAGGCTGTGATCGAGAAACTTCGCCCGAATGCCGTGACGAAGGTGTAGGCCCATCCTGCGAATAAATTTGTTGGAGGTTTTGGAATGGCTGAAAAGAAACAAGGCACAAGTTACGATGCTGGAAGCATTCAGGTTTTGGAAGGCCTTGAAGCGGTGCGCAAACGCCCCGGTATGTACGTGGGCGGAACCGATGTCAAGGCGCTGCATCACCTTGTCTATGAAGTTGTGGATAACGCGGTGGACGAGGCGCTGGCCGGCGCATGTGATCGAATTGACATTACCATTCATAAGGATTCGAGCGTCTCTGTGCTGGATAACGGGCGCGGCATTCCAGTGGGGATTCACCCGACGCAGAAGAAATCCGCTTTGGAGGTGGTGATGACCACGCTCCACGCAGGCGGTAAATTTGGCGGCGGCGGGTACAAGGTCTCCGGCGGTTTGCATGGCGTGGGCGTGAGCGCGGTGAATGCGCTCTCCGAGTGGTGCGAAGTGGAAGTGCGCCGCGAAGGCGGAGTCCATTTTCAGCGGTATGAACGCGGTTACCCGAAGGCGCCGGTAAAAGTTGTCGGGAAGGCAAAGGCCGATGATACCGGGACCAAGGTCACGTTTAAGTATGATCCGCAAATCTTCAAGGAGGAGATGGATTTCCGTTTCGATACGCTGGTCCAGCGATTCCGTGAGATGGCCTTCGTCACCCGCGGCGTGACCATCAAATTTGTGGATGAACGCAACGAGCGCGAGATGACCTTCCATTTTGAAGGCGGCATCACGGCGTTTGTGCGTTATCTGAACCGCAACCGCGAGGGAATTCATCCCGTTGTGCATGTCGAAAAGGAAATTGACGGTATCGGAATCGAGACCGCGATCCAATATACCGACTCATACACGGAATCGGTGTATTCGTTCGCAAACACCATCAATACCGTGGATGGCGGCACACACCTGACGGGTCTGCGTTCTTCGCTGACCCGCGTCATCAACGATTATGCGCGAAAGAACGGCCTGCTCAAAGATGCCGACCCGAACTTCTCCGGCGACGACACGCGCGAAGGGTTGACGGCCATTGTCTCGGTAAAGCATCCCGACCCGCAATTTGAATCGCAGACAAAGGTCAAGTTGATGAATGCCGAGGTGCAAACGCACGTGACACAAGTGACGGCGGAGGCGTTTGGCACCTTCCTCGATGAAAATCCGCAGGCGGCAAAAGCGATCATTGCGAAGTGTCTCACCTCGGCGCGCGCGCGTGATGCGGCGAGAAAGGCGCGCGATCTTGTCATCCGCAAGTCTGCGCTTGAGTCGTTGACGTTGCCCGGTAAACTGGCAGATTGCTCCGAACGCGATTCATCGAAGACGGAACTTTATATCGTGGAAGGCGACAGTGCGGGCGGAAGCGCCAAGCAGGGACGCGACCGTCACTTTCAGGCCATCCTTCCATTGCGCGGCAAGATTTTGAATACCGAACGCGCCCGCCTCGATAAAATTTTGGGCAACAATGAAGTCCGCTCGCTTATCTCCGCGCTTGGCACTGGCATCGGTGACAACTTCGACATCGAAGGGCTGCGCTATGGGCGTGTCATCATCATGACCGATGCAGATGTGGACGGAAGCCATATCCGTACCCTGTTGTTGACGTTCTTCTTCCGCTACATGCCGCTGTTGATTGACGACGGCCATCTTTATATTGCCCAGCCGCCGTTATACCGCGTCGCATATAAGAACCAGGTCAAATATGCCTACAGCGACAAGGAAAAAGACAAGATGGTAAAGGAGATCGGCAGTGAAAAGGTGGGAATCCAACGGTACAAGGGTCTCGGCGAGATGAATCCCGAGCAATTGTGGGAGACGACGATGAATCCCACCAACCGCACCCTGCTCCTGGTCACTGTGGAAGATGCCGCCGAAGCCGACCGCACCTTCGACATGCTCATGGGCGACGCCGTGGATCCACGCAAGAAGTTCATCCAGACACACGCAAAGAGTGTGAGAAATCTGGATATTTAGCAATTCGCCCTGCCCACTAGAAGCCCGACGACAAACCGTCGGGCTTCTTTTTATCCCACCTTTCTTCTTTGTTATGAAAGTACCATATACTGATGCTCCCGATGTGGAGTAAAATTCACGCATTATGATTGCCCAGGGCATTCAGCGTAATACGCAAGTCGGTTTTCAACGATATAACACCCTCATCAGCCAGATCCTGCAATGGGTGGTGTTTACCTACCAGGCAATGGCGGTTGTTGTTTTCATGCTTGGGTTGTATCTGGCCTTTCGCTGGCTTCAACAGCCTTTTCTTGGGGCGTTCTATGAGCACACGATGGTGTTCAATGGCACGGGGCCGGGCGAGGCTGCCCCGGAATGGTACCTATACCGGCAGGTGAATGTCGGCGACCAACTGATTGCAATCAATGGGGCGGTGGTGCATAGCGCCGGGGAAATCCGCTCCATATTGAGGGATCGCGTTCCGGGAGAGAATGTGACCGTCACCGTGCGATTCAAAGACGGCACGGAACGCACCCTGGGCGTCACTTTATACGCCTTCCCCGGAGCCAGCCGGGTGACCTATTTCATCATCCCCTCCGTCCTGAGTTTCATCTTTCTCGGCGCCAGTTGGTGGATTTTCGGCCTGCGCCGCAATGAGCCGGCCGGGCGCGCCTTTTCCCTTTTTACATCCTCACTGGCGATTATCACGGGTGCGTATTTCAACCTCATCACAACACATGAGTTCACCGTGGTCTGGGTCTTTGCCTGTGCGCTGGCCGGTGGCGCCTTGTTCGACCTTGCGCTTTCTTTCCCTCTGGAGCCGCGCGCTGTGATCAACCATCCCTACCTGCGCTGGGGTGGAATCATGATCGGGGGCGTTCTGGCCGTCTTCGCATTTACAACCTTGTTTAACTTTGAAAGGCCGACGGCGTACATCGCCAGCTGGCAATACATTTACGGCTTTGTCACGTTGAACGTTCTGTTCTACATCGGGATGAATTTTTACCAGGCATTCTTCGCCCAATCGCCGGTGGTAAAAACACAATCGCGCACCATTCTCATCGGCACTCTGTTGGCATTTGTCCCTCTGGGGGGCTGGCTTGGTTTGCGGGCCATAAGCCCCGGCAACTTTTCACCCTATTTGTTTTTACCGCTTGCACTTTTCCCGCTGACAATCGGCTACACCATCCTGCGATTCCGCTTCCTGCGCACGGATGATTTTGTGCGGCGCGGGTTGATGTATTTCTTCATGACCGTGCTGGTGATGGGGGTATACGCGTCGCTCGTCACAGGCACGGGCTTGATCTTCAACGCAAGCCTGCCCATGCCTGCAAATAATGCCTATCTGGTCGGCGGTTTCCTGCTGGCATTGGCGCTCCTGCTCGAACCAAGCCGCGTGCGTCTGCAAAACATGGTGGATACCATGTTCTTTCGCGGCGAACGCGTCCTTGCGGAGCAACTGGAAGGATTTTCCCACAAACTCACCACCGCATTGGATCTCAACACGATCAGCCTGATCCTGCGCGAACAGATCGCTTCCACCCTGACCCCGAGCCGGATCCACATCTACACATATGATTCACTCAACGACTTTTTCTCTGCCCTCCCCGGCGAGGATCGCCGTCCCACCAGCGACATTCGCTTCACAACGACCAGCCCGTTAGCCCGTTATTTCGAGAGCGAACACCTCCCCCTGTATCTGGATAATACCGCCGAATTACCACATGCCCTGCAGCCCGAGCAATCGCGGCTGGCCTTGCTTGGCGCGCGCTTGTTCATCGTCCTGCCGGGGAAGAAACGCATCAACGGCTGGCTGGCGCTTGGGCCGCGCTTATCCGGCCAACCTTACACTCCCCGGGACCTGAGATTCCTCGAGAATATCTGCGACCAGGCGTCGGTTGCGATCGAACGTATGCAGACCGTTGCCCATCTCGAGCGTCAAATCCAGGAAATGAACGCATTGACCCGTGTCTCTCAAGGCGTCAACGTCACATTGACTTTTGACGACGTGCTCGAATTGATCTATGCCCAAACCGCGCAGATCATTCCCACCTCGCATTTTCACATCACGCTCCATAACGAAGCAAGCGATTATTACTATTACGGCTTCTGCGTGGAAAATAACGAACGCATTTCCGAGCGCGAGAACGTGCCATTTTTGCTCAACGCAGGTCTCAGCCCGGAAGTGATCTCGAAAGGCCGCCAGATCATCACGCAGGATTACGTTCATGAATGCCAGGCGCGCAGTGTCACCCCCATCCTGGAAAATGTTTTCGCGTGGATGGGCGTTCCGCTCAACGCGGGCGCAAAATCAATCGGCGCGCTCAGCATCGGAAGCCGCGATGGCTCCACGGCCTACACCCGCGGACAACTCGAACTTTTGCAGGCCATCGCAGACCAGACCGCGGGCGCAATCGTAAAAGCGCGTTTGCTTGAAGAAACACAACAACGCGCGCACCAGCTTTCCACGTTGAATGAAATCAACCGCCAATTGACCTCGACGCTGGAGTTGGGTCCCCTGCTTCAAAACATTCTCGAAAATGCTGTGGGCATTTTGAACTGCGAAGCCGGCAGTCTGTTCCTTGTGGATGAACAGACGAAGGAACTGGTCTTCAAAGTGACGGTAGGCCCGGTGGCCGCCAACCTGGTGGGTCAGCGTTTACCGCCCGGTACCGGCATTGTCGGGCGCGCCGTGCAAACCCGCGGCCCGGTGATCGAAAACGAAGAACAACGTTCTGCTTCGAGATTCAAGGGAGTAGATCAGCAAACGGGTTTCGTCAGCCGCTCGTTGATGGCTGTACCTCTTCAGGTGAAGGATCGTGTCATCGGTGTGATCGAGGTGATCAACCGCCGCGATGGACTTCCATTTGTGGAAGGCGACCAGGACCTTTTGACTGCGTTTGCAGGTCAGGCCGCGGTTGCGATTGAAAATGCCCGCCTCTATACCCTCACCGATCAGGAACTTGCGGCCCGCGTGGAGGAACTCTCGGTCATGCAACGCATCGACCGTGAACTGAACGCCAGCCTCGAAATGGATCGCGCCATGCGTATCACACTCGACTGGGCGCTTCGCCAGTCCGATGCGGAGGCCGGCTTGATCGGCATGTTGGAAGAAGGCAAACTGCGCGTCATGGCTCACCAGGGTTTGGATGACCGCATGACGAATCTTCCCGACCAGACCATGAAGATCGAAATCCCCGCTGTGGCGCATTCGATAGAAACCGGCCAGCCGCAACTGTTGACGGTCACCACGTCGAATGAAAAACTGCTCCCCAACGCGCACACCCAGATGATCATTCCGATCCGACGCGAAACGACGGTCATCGGCCTGTTGCATTTGGAAAGCACAAGTGATTCACAGGTGGACATCGGCTTTCTCACCCGCCTTACCGACCATGCCGCCATCGCCATTTCGAACGCTCAACTGTTTGGCGAAGTGCAGCGCGCCAACCTCGCAAAAAGCGACTTTGTTTCCTTTGTGGCGCATGAACTCAAGAACCCAATGACCTCGATCAAAGGGTACACGGAATTGCTGGCCGGCGGCGCCGTCGGCCAGATCAACGAAATGCAGACCAACTTCCTGCACACCATTCGTTCGAACGTGGAGCGCATGTCCACGCTTGTTTCCGACCTCAACGACAATTCCAAGATCGAGGCCGGGCGTTTGCGTCTCGAATACAAGGCTACCAATGCGCCGGAACTTGTGGATGAAGTTATCCGCTCGATCAAACGCCAGATCGAGGATAAAAAGCAGGTGCTTGAACTTGTCTTGCCAGAAAAAATTTCCCCCATGTGGGCGGACCGGCTTCGCGTGATTCAAGTGCTTGTGAATCTGGTCAGCAATGCCTACAAATACACGCCTGAGGGCGGCGTCATCCAGGTTGGTGTGGAGGAAACCCCAAATCACTGGGACCCGGAAGGCGCGGCTCGCGTGGTGCATTTGTGGGTGAAGGATAACGGCATCGGCCTGACGTTGGAAGACCAGCAAAAGATGTTCCAAAAATTCTTCCGTTCGGATGACCCCAAGGCCCGTGAAGCGCCCGGCACAGGTCTGGGCTTGAACATCACAAAGAGTCTGGTTGAGATGCAGGGCGGCAGGATCTGGTTCGAAAGCGAGTTTCGCAAGGGAACCACCTTCCACTTTACGGTCCCGGTGGCGGAGGAATAACGAGGCGCCATGGCATTGTTTGCATCCGTGGGATCCGCACAGGCATTGGACGGACGTGAAGCCGGCTTGCAGGCGACGCATCAGGCGTTGAACCGTCATGGCGCAGGCACGCCGGGCTTTGCTGTAGTGATCGCATCGCATCAATATCAGGCGCGCGAAGTATTGAACGGCGTAACGAGCCTGCTGGGCGAGATTCCCATGATCGGCTTTAGCTCACCCGCCGGGCTTACCGACGAGGGGCAATTTCAACATTCCGTGGTGGTGGGACTCTTGAGCGGGGATTTTCAGGCGGATGCCATCTGGCTTCCGGGGTATGCACAATCTGGAAGGGAGACCGCCGCCAAAGTCGCTGATCATGCGTCGGCGCGGGAAGAACGTCAATCCCTTTTGGTCTTTGCCGATGGATTCAATGGAGATGCCGAGCAGTTTTGCGGCGCAGTCCCGCCCGGGGTGAGCATCAGCGGCGGACTCTCCAGCGGCGATTTGCACACAGGAAATACGTATCAAATGACCGGAACACAAACCGGCACCGGCGGGATGGTGGCCGCGTTCATTCGGGGCGGGCTGAAAATTGGTGTGGGCCACGACCATGGCTGGGACCAGGTGGGGAAGCAATTTCGCGTGACACGCTCGCGCGGGTTCTGGCTCCGTACGTTGGATGGCCGCCCGGCGTCCGAGGCGTATGCGGCGTTGTTTGGTTATCCCGCGCGCGATTGGGCGTTTCCGCCTTTGAGTTACCTTGCGCGTTTATACCCGCTTGGCGTGGAGCAGGGCGACAACCTTATCACCCGCGCGCCCATTCGCGTGGAAGCGGACGGAAGTTTTCGCATGAATGCCGCCATCCGCGATGGCATTGATGCGTATTTGCTGGTGGGGAGTCGCACCGCATGTGAACGCGCCGCGCGCGATGCCGCACAGCAGGCCCTGTTGCAACTCGGCGATGCGAAACCTGCCTTTGCTCTCGTGCTTGTGGATATTGCATGGCAGATGTTGTTGAAGGCGCAACCCGGCGTGGAGATCGAAGCCGTGCGCGACATCCTCGGAGCGGGCGTCCCTGTGGCGGGAGGCTATACGCTTGGGCAGATTGTTCCTGCGGACGACTCGACGCCGAAATTTTTGAACCAGCACATTGTTGTGATCGCGTTTGGGGAACCGACGCAGAGTTAATCACTCTTCCCTCCATGCAAAAACGAAACCCGGTTTCACAAGACCGGGTTTCGTTTTTTTGTGATGGATATTTTTTGACCGACAGGATCAGGCGGCGAGCGGGACCTGTGGCAGTTTCTTCATCGCTTCATTGACCGCGTCGGCAGGATACTCGTAATCTTCCAGTTTCCCGCTGAGATAGGATTCGTAAGCCGCCATGTCAAAGTTGCCGTTGCCGGAAAGGTTGAACAGGATGACCCGTTTTTCGCCTTTGGCCTTGGCATCCATCGCCTCGTTGATCGCGGCGCGGATCGCGTGGGCGGATTCGGGCGCAGGCACAATACCCTCTGCATTCGCGAATTGAATCGCCGCTTCAAAGGTCTCTTTTTGCTTGACGGCCACCGCGTCAATGTACCCCGCGTCCACCAATGCGCTGACGCTCGGCGCCATGCCGTGATAGCGCAGGCCGCCGGCGTGAATGCCGGGGGGAACGAAATCGTGACCCAGGGTGTGCATCTTGACGATGGGGGCCATCTTCGCCGTATCGCCGTAATCGAAGGTATACACGCCCTTCGTCAGAGATGGGGTGGCGGTTGGCTCCACGCCGAGGAGACGGGTGCGTTTGCCGTTCTTCAGGTTTTCGCGCAGGAAGGGATAGGCAATTCCCGCGAAGTTCGATCCGCCTCCAACACAACCAATGACCACGTCGGGATATTCGTTTGCCAGATCCATCTGTTTCAACGCCTCTTCGCCGATGACGGTCTGGTGCAGAAGCACGTGATTCAACACCGATCCGAGGCTGTATTTCTTCGCGCCGTTGGAGGTGGCGGCCACCTCAACCGCTTCCGAGATGGCGATGCCCAGTGAGCCTTGATTGTTCGGGTTTTCCGCCAGCACGGATCGGCCATAGTTGGTGCGGTCGGTGGGGCTGGCGTAGACTGTCGCGCCGTAAACCTCCATCAGGTTGCGGCGATACGGCTTCTGCTGGTACGAGACCTTCACCATGTACACTTCGAGGTCAATGCCGAAGACACTGCACGCAAAGGCAAGCGAGGAACCCCATTGACCGGCGCCGGTTTCCGTGGTCAGCGCTTTTGTTCCGGCAGCCTTGTTGTAGAACGCCTGCGCAATGGCGGTGTTCGGCTTGTGGCTTCCAGACGGGGAAACGCCTTCATATTTATAGTAGATGTGCGCAGTGGTATCGAGGGCTTTTTCCAGCCTTCGCGCGCGAAGCAGGGGGGTGGGGCGATACAGTTTGTAGACCTCGCGGACTTCTTCCGGGATTTCGATGTAACGTTCGGTGCTGATCTCCTGCATGATCAAATCCATCGGGAAAAGCACAGACAAAAAGTCCGGGGTGACCGGTTCCATCGTTCCAGGATGCAGGACCGGGGTCGGTGCGACCGGGCTGTCTGCGTTGATGTTGTACCAGAACTTCGGCAGGTCGGTCTCGTTCAAAAGAAAGCGGGTTTGGTTCTCCATGGGTTCCTCCAAAATGAATTATGGGATGAAGCGAGTGTTATTCTGTTCTGCGTCCTTGCTCTGCTCTTCAATCACCTGCGCGGCGGGCAGGGAATCGTCGGTGAGCGCCTCGATGGGGCGTTCCTGAAGGTTTGCCTGTTGTTCGGGCTCGGATACGGTATTCATGCGTCTCTCCTTTGTCGAATTAAAAAAATACAGCGTTCATCCCAACTGGGACGAACGCTGTTGCGTCCGTGGTGCCACCCAACTTAGGCCGGCAAATGGCATGTACCCCGCTGTGCGGGACTTACAAAAAATCCCGTCATGATGCAACGGGAAGCCAGCCTCACTCTTGTAATCAGCTAGTCGAATGGTCTTGTAATGGTCAACCATCGCTAAGTGACTCTGCCGTGATAACGGGTGCAGTTCCCGTCTTGGGCTACTCGGTCATCTGACCTGCGACGGCCAGACTGCTTTTGCCTTTGCGGCTCGGAGGACCATTCGGCTTTGTCGTTTCGGGCGGGCATTTCACCGGGGTTGCCTGCTCTCTGGACCGTCGTACAAGCGTACTCTTCCTCGTCACAGCCTTGTTTATTTTGGCTGATTATATGCAGAACAGACGAAATGTCAATAAAAATGAAGACCTTTCAATACGGTAAAGTGGATTTCATTGGAAATCCTGTATACTGAAATTCAACACAGCGAGGCGGCCATGACCGAAAAGGACCAACCACCAAAAAAGACGACCAGAGGGTCACAGCCCGGCCAGGAAATTCAGGCGGGCGACCAAAGCATTGCAGTTGGGGGATCGGTGACGGACAGCGCCATCATCCATGGCGAGACCATTGTCCTTGCAGATCGTTTCTGGCGTGACCTCAAACCTGCCCTGCCAGCTGAAAAACTTCGCGAGGCGACGGCGGCGTATCTCGCCTATCTGACAGACCGTCATTACTATCTCAGCCTGAAGGGAATGGGGGTATCCGACCGCGTTCCACTTAAACTGCGATTGCTCGATCTTTATGTCCCGTTGAAAGCCCGGCTCGAATTGCCCGAAGGCGAAACATGGAAACGCGATTTCAGCCTCGCCGGGCGGGACCTTGCCGAGGAACAGGAGATGTTCAATTTGGGCGAGCCGGTGCCGCTCTTGAATGTGCTGCAAAAGCATTCAGGCGTGATTGTGCTGGGCGATCCCGGCGCGGGCAAGACCACTTTCGTAAAATATCTGGCGCTGCGCCTCGCGCGCGGCGAGGGGAAACAGATCGGCCTGAGCGATTATCTTCCCATCCTTTTGCCGCTGGCTGCATTTGCCAATGCTCTCGCCACCCGCGATATTCGCCTTGATGATTTCATCGCGGAATATTTCGACGGTATCGGCGTGGATTTGCCCGTCGGCCCCATGCTCAAGGAGGCGTTGAAAGCGGGTCGTGCGCTTATTTTATTGGACGGCCTGGATGAAGTGCGCGACATCAGCGTGCGCAACACGGTCGTCGAGCGCGTGGTGGATTTCTTCGCCTTTCACCGCCGCGAGGGAAATAAGTTCGTGCTCACCAGCCGCGTGGTCGGATATCGCGCCGTGCGCCCCTCGGCGGAAGACCTCGTCGAATGCACCATCGTTGATTTCGAAGAGGACGAGATCGAGGAATTCGTCACACATTGGACAACCGCCCTCGAAAAACAGGCGCAGGGAAATACGCCCGTTGCCCGGGCCGACGCGGAAACCGACCGCCGTGAACTGCTCGATGCCATTCAGCAGAATCCCGGCGTGCGGCAGTTGGCCTCCACGCCTTTGCTCCTCACCATCCTTGCGTTGATGAAGCGGCAGGGAGTCTCTTTGCCGGAACGCCGCGTTCAATTGTACGACCAGTATGTGAACACCCTCCTTTCTACGTGGAACCGCGCGCGCAGTTTAAGCGGACGCGCTCCCGGCCGCGACATTGACGAACTGCAAACCGTGCGCATCCTCGCGCCGCTTGCCTTGTGGATGCACGAGGTCAGTCCGGGGGTCGGGCTGGTCGGGCGTGAAGATATGCGCCGCAAACTCGAAGAACTTTTTTTGGAACGCGGCGACGCCTCGCCGCACCAGGCCGCGCGCCAGTTTTTGATTGATGTGCGCGAACATGCCGCGCTTTTGCTCGAACGCGGACCCGGCGAATATGGATTTATCCATCTAACCTTTGAAGAATATCTCGCGGCGGTTGCGCTTGCGTTGATGGGACAGGGGAATCCTGCTCCGATCATCGAAGTGTTGTCGGCGCACGTGGGGGAGCAGGCCTGGCGCGAAGTGACCTTGCTGACCATCGGTTATCTCGGCATTCGACAGCAACTGCCGAAGGTTGCCGGTGAAGTCGTCGAGGCGCTGGTCAACAATCAACCCGGTCCTCCCGGCGAGGCGGTGGTGCTTGCCGGCGACGCCGTGCTGGATACCTGGCCGGGCGGAGTCTCCCAGCAAAATAAAGAGTATGTCATTCAGTCTCTGATTGACACCATGCAGGATGGCGCGATCCGTCCCGAGTTGAGACGGCGCGCGAGTCTTTTGCTCGGCAGGCTGGGGTGGCGGCCCGGCGACCTTGATCGGTTTGCGGAAATTTCCGAGGGCGGGTATCAGGCCGGGGTCAGGAAAGATGCGAAGCAAATCCCGTACATGTACTTCATCGGGAAGTATCCCATCACCAATATCCAATTCGCGCGCTTCGTCAAAGAGGATGGATATCAAACACAGGATTATTGGAGTCATGATGGTTGGGAATGGCGAACTGGGAAATTCGATTCGCGCACACTGGAAGCGGTGGCGCATGATTGGTTGGAGCATCGTCCACCCGCCCGGCGAAACGTCCCGTATTACTGGCATAACATCGAGTTGAGCAATCCCATTGTGCCGGTGGTGGGCGTGTGCTGGTACGAAGCCGAAGCCTACTGCAACTGGCTCGCGCGGAAAATTGTGGCTGTGCCGGAGGGATACACTGTCCGCCTGCCGCGCGATGGTGAATGGGAACGCGCCTCGCGCGGCGATGACGGGCGCGAATATCCCTGGGGCGAAGGCTTCGATAAAACCGCCGCCAATACCTGGGATAGCGACTCGCGAGGCTCCGGCCTTGGCGGCACAACGGCAGTCTGCACCTTTCCAAAGGGAGTCAGTCCGAAAGGCGTGTGGGATATGAGCGGCAACGTTTGGGAATGGACTTCCTCATGGTATGATGAGGACCAGAAATATCGCATCGTGCGC
>JBBIUO010000045.1:0-16375 GCA_037440205.1 Chloroflexota bacterium | reverse complement strand
AGGCGCGGAGGCGCAAAGGCAATAATTTCTTAGCGACTTGGCGTCTTGGCGTTAATAAAAACTCCCGATAGTTTTGCTCTACCCCCCGGCGGCGTTCTCTGTGGCAAGAAATTTTTGCGTTCAATTCAAAACGCAATCTCGCCGATCTGCTCGAAGTTGATGTCGAACAATTCCTCGGCTTCAGTTTCCAGTTCGGCATCGGCGGCATCGCCCGCGCGGACTCCGCGATTGCAGTACGATCTGTAAGGGCAGTAACTGCACTTCGGGACTTCATCAGTAAGCGGGAAGTGGGAAGCGTTTGTTATTTCATCCGCAATTTTGATGAGCGCATCCCAGTCCCGTTTGAATTGATCCGCCTTGTAAATGAATCGCGCGGGCTCGTTGGGGAAATCTGCAAACCAGTAAATCATTTCGATTTGTTCAGGCGAAAAAGATTTGCCGCCGTTCAAATGCGCGCCAGCCTTCACGAGCAATGCGCGATACACCCGCGTCTGCCAGCGGATGCTGAGCCATTCGTTCTTTGGCCGCTGGCGATAGGTCTTCCAATCGTAAATGAAAACCTTGTCTCCGCTCAGCGCGATCAAATCGTATTTTGCGACGAGACGAAATTTCCCAAGCGGCGCGGAGAGCGTGATTTCGGGGTAGAGACCTCCGAGGTCTTCAAGACCTCGGAGGTCTGATGCGTTCGCGTAATTCTCCCACCACCTTTGCAAATTGACAGTGTTGGCAAGTTTGCCGACCTGCCCCGCCGAAATGCCGATGAGGTGCTGCTGCACAAGGCGATGAAAATATTCGCCCTCCTGTTGGTGCTTTTCATTTTCAAGCGCGGGTTCGGTTTCAACGGCGGGATAGGCCAGCCTTTGCAAATAGCGCAACTCAAATCGGCGCGGACAATCGTTGTAATCTTGCAGGGAAGATTGGCTGAGGGTGTTGAGTGAATCAGGCATGACCATATTTTGCCACATTTCAGTTATAATCGCGGACATGATTTACGATTTCAGTTCAGGCAAATCCCCGCTCGTTATCGGTGTGCGTGGCTTCATTTTCGCAGGGCTTCCTCGAATCGCGCCTGTACGCTGAAAGCAGTTCATCAACTTTCTCATGCCGCAGGTTGCCCCTGCGGTTTTTTGTTTAAGCCGGCAGTGCGTCGCACTCTCACAAAGGTAATCATGATCCAACTTCAACTTTCAAACATCACCCTCGTCCTCGGCGCAAAACGTATTTTTGAAAATCTCAATTGGGAGATTCAAAACGGGCAGAAGATCGGCCTCATCGGCGCAAATGGCGCGGGGAAGTCTTCCCTCTTCAAGTTGATCGAAGGCGAGCATTCCCCCGAATTGAGCGGGATCATCACCCGCGCCCGCCTCGTTACAACGGGATACCTGCCTCAACATCCCGAGCTTGATTCTTCGCTGACGGCTTTCGACGCCGCGCTTGCCGGCAACCCGCGCGTGGCCGAAGCTCATGCCGAATTGGAGCGCGTGGAATCCAGTCTGGGCGATCCCGAAGTCTATGGCGATGAACGCAAATTGCAACATGCGCTTGAGTTGCAACACAAACTCATCGAAGAGTATCACGCCCTCGGCGGGGACTCATATCCTGCGCGTGTGCGCGATCTTCTGCTCGGGCTGGGACTCGCCGAAAGTGAACTGACCAAGCCCTTGTCTGTGTTGAGCGGTGGGCAGAAAAAACTCGTCGGACTGGCGCGCCTGTTGCTTGTCCGTCCTGATATTCTGTTGTTGGATGAACCCGATAATCATCTCGATTTGCCGGGCAAAATGTTCCTTGAAAAACTCATTCGCGAATATGATGGGACAGTTGTGCTGATCTCACACGACCGTTATCTGCTGGATGCCGCCGTGACGCACATTGCCGAATTGGAAGATGGCAAACTGACTGTCTTTGAAGGTGATTATTCCTCTTACATCGCGGACAAAGAAATGCGATTGGCGCGGCAGGAGGAACTTTTCCGCGCGCAAAAACATGAAATTGACCGCCTCGAAGCCGCCATCAAACGTTATGCAATTTGGGGAAAGATTTACGACAACGAGGATTTTGCCCGCAAGGCCAAGTCCATGCAAAAACGGTTGGATAAAATGGACAAGGTCGAGAAGCCTGTGCTCGAACGCAAACGCATGGAACTGCGACTCAACGGCTGGCGCGGCTCGAACAAAGTGCTCGAACTTGCTGGCGTTTCAAAGGCGTTTGGCTCAAAGCAGGTGTTTGCGGAAATCAACGAAACCATCTGGCATGGCGAGCGGGTCGGGTTGATCGGCCCAAACGGCGCGGGAAAGTCCGTTTTGCTGAAAATGATTCTCGGCATGGAAACTCCCGACGCAGGCGAGATCAAGATCGGCCCGAGTATTTCCATTGGGCATTATGCCCAGGAGCATGAGACGCTCGACTTCAATCAAACCGTCCTGGATGCTGTCCGCTATGCGGGCGAGATGAACGAGTCGAAAGCGACGGCTTTCCTTCTTCGATATTTGTTCACGTACAAACAGGTCTCACAAAAGATCGGTGAACTCTCCGGCGGCGAACGCAGTCGCTTGCAATTGGCGCTGGTGGTTTTATCCGGCGCGAACTTTTTGCTCCTCGATGAACCCACCAACAACCTCGATATCGCCTCCGCCGAAGTGCTGGAGCAGGCGCTCGAAGATTTTGAAGGCACGGTGCTTGTCATTTCTCATGACCGTTATTTCCTCGACCGCACCGTGGAAAGATTGCTGGTCATCGAAAATGGCGAATTGCGCGGATACCAGGGCGGCTACAGCGATTACCTTGAAAAACAGGGAAGGAAACGGGGATAGATTTTTGTCGTGATAGCGGCTATACTCGAAAACATATTTTACAAACCAGTAGCGAAAGGGAGTCTGTCATGCCAAAGAATGTTGTATTAACCCTCACGGGCAGGGATAAGGTTGGGATCGTTGATCACGTCACCAGTTTTGTGTCAAAGCGCGGCGGCAATGTGGAAGCCAGCCGCATGGCGCATCTGGGCGGGGAGTTTGCCATGCTCATGCTGGTCACTGTGTCGGATAAGGAATTTACAAACCTCGACAAGGATTTTCAGCAATTGCGCGGCGAGGGCTACCAGATCACATTGGTGCAGACGAAGGAATCGAAGAAACACGAAGGCTGGCTGCCGTATGAAATCGAAGTGACTGGCGCAGATCATGAGGGAATCATTCACGACATTGCCCACTACCTCGCTTCGCGGGGAATCAACATCGAAAGCATGGATACCAGCTCCACGCCCGCGCCGATGAGCGGAACGCCGCTGTTCACCATGAAGGGAATTGTCCTTGCGCCGCCAAACTTGAATTTCCACTCCTGGAGCGATGAACTGGAAGAGATCGGCGATAAATTGAATGTCAGCGTCAGGGTCGGGGTGGTGAAGTAAACTCAGGCGTTTTCTTTTGCGATGCTCACCAACTGCTTCGCGATGCCTTCCATGATCTCATCGGGCACGCCGTCCATGGCCTGCGATTGAACCCGCGTATCAATTTCATCGTTGACGTAATCCACCACGATGAATTCATCGGCGAGGGCGATCTCCGTTGAAAACCAATCCAGTTTGCAGATGGAGGCGATGCGCTTCGTGATTTCCCTCAGCCTGCTCAGGCGATTCTGAGACTCTTCCCACCCCGTGACAGGGTCGTAGATGTGCGTGCCGGGATCCCACCAGCAGGGATACGTTTCGCCATTGGCATAAAAGATGCGAAACCACGCAGGCGACTCTTCGATCATGCGCGGTGTGACATGCGCCTGAACAAGATATTTCTGTTCGGGGAATTCCATGCGTGCTTGCAAAATCTCTTCGAGCCTGTTCGCGCCGAGGATGACGCCTTCACCGCCCCCGCCATTCGACGGCTTGATGACGAAATTTTCGCCAAGCGGACCCAGATCAATGGGCGGAAGAACGGGCTGTTCGAGAAAGGGCGGGAGCAGAATCGTGTACGGCGTGTTCAGTCCCGCATTGATGAATTCAAGGTGCATCGTGGCTTTGTCTTCCGACCAGGCGGAGAGTTCGGCAGGGTTGATGCGTCGCGCCCCGAATTCACGCGCCCAGCGGGGAATGGGGTCGAAGGTCGGCTCGCCTTGTCCGCGATGGAGCAGGGTTTTGAAAGTGGTCACGCCTTTGTAAAGCGCAGTAATGGATTCGAGTAAATTATCGGGGTTGATCTGCCAGAACGAAACGCCCTCCTCGATGCAGGCGCGTTCCACCATCCCCACAAAGACATCGTCGTATTCCCAATACCAGGGCAGGCATAGGTCGTATCGCATGAGGAGATTATAAGGGCAAAGGAAGAAGAAGGATAAAGGATGAAGGAGAAGCGCTTTGTTTGAGAAATCGCGTAATGCGTGGTGCGTGTTCCGTTATCTACCTGTCTACGTGTTTACCTGTCTACGTGTTTACCTGCCCACATTCCCCTTTGTTTACCTGCCCACTCTTCACTGGTACAATGAGCGCCACAAATTTTTGAAAAGGATAAAACATGGATAAAGATACGGTACAAAACGGTTTGGTGGTTTCGATGGATTACAAGTTAACGGTGGATGGGGAGGTGCTTGATTCTTCCGATGAGGCGGGGCCGTTGCAGTATCTGGCTGGATACGAGAATATCGTCCCCGGGCTGGAACGCGCCATGATGGGCATGAAGATCGGCGAGAGCAGGGATGTGGTCGTGGCCCCCGCCGACGGGTACGGCGAATTCGACGAGGAAGCCTTCATGGATGTTCCGCGCGACGAATTCCCGGCGGATATGAAACTCGAAGAAGGCATGGAATTGCACGTGACGGATGAAGACGGGAATCATCAGGCGGCTTATATCGCCAGTTACAACGACGAGAGCGTTCGCCTCGATTTCAACCATCCGCTTGCAGGCGCGGAGTTGTCGTTTTATGTCAAGGTGGTGGGGTTGCGCGAACCGACGAAAGAGGAACTCGATCACGGCCATGTGCATGAAGAAGGGCATCATCACTAAACAGCGACGTAGTAACGACTTCAGTCGTTTGACGATGACGGGAGCGTTATGTGGATGGTCATGCAAATTCGCTGAGGCCTACGCCTCGGCGTTTTTGTATGCCTCTTTTTGCTGGTTTGTCTTTTGCCAGCGAATGGCCTGACGGATTCCAAAGCCGAAGATGACCAACCCCAAAATCAACCCGCCAAAATTCGAGAGGAAATCGCTGACCAGTTCCCAATGACTGCCGAATAAATAGCCCAGTCCGCCGTAGAGCAAAATCCATGTGAATTCGCCGGCGGCGTCGTAGGCCATGAAATGACGGAAGCGATAGCCGCTCCCTCCGGCGATCAGGTTGATGGGAATGGCGATGGCGGTGATGAGCCAGCGCGTGAGAAAGATGGTGATCCCTGCATGTTGTTGAAATGAACTGCTGGCATTGATCCATGCCGGTGTGTTTCCAAAGCGGCGATGAACCCAGTCTTTTGCGTAATAGCCCATGCCAAAACTAAGCATGTCGCCGGTCACTGCGCCGATCAAACCGACGATGGCGGTGATCGGCCATTGGAGAATTCCCTGCTGGCTGAAGGCTCCCGCAGCGATGAGGACAACGGACGCGCCGACGGGAAATCCCAGCGCGCCGAAGAACAGGATCAACCCGACAAGCGGCGTGCCGAAATTAATGACTTGCGTGAGAATGAAATCGGACATGATGAAATGTTACGGGGCGATGGGTGCGTCGGGCGCTGAATCAGGCGTCGGCGGGGGAAGATGCGCGAGGACAATTTGCTTGACGGTTTCGATCACGAATCCATCCTCGTTTGGATAATATTCGTCGTTCAATTCCTTCAGGCTTTTTTCCAAATTCCCGTTTTCTGGAATATCCAGTTCGTCGAAGATGATTTTTCCCGGAACATGGTACATCTTCCCGATGAATGGAATCGTCATCCAATCGCGGATCAATTCAACGTCGGTTTCGATTTTGCCGGGCGGAGGGGGATGATGGCCGTTGAATCTTTTGAAGGCGTGCAGGGCGCGCATCCCGAAAAAAAATGTGACGACGACCCCGAGCAGGATGAGACCAATTGTCAGCGCGCGCTGACGGGGAGAACTGTTCGATGACATGAGTCTCCTTTGATGTTAATCCTTCCACTCGAGTTCGAAGGCGCCGATGCAAACGGTGTCGCCTTCCTGCACGCCCGCTTTTCGCAGGGCTTCATCCACACCGAGTTTTTCCATCAGTTTTTGGAACCTGCGGACGGAGCCGTCGTGTTCCCAATAGGTCATCTTTGCAGAGCGTTCGATGGCGACGCCGGTGATGCGCCAGTTGCCATCGTCTTCGTGGATCACTTCGAATTGATTCGGGTCAACGTCGGGTTTGTAAACGGGGAGCGATTCTTCGAATGCCTCGATGGGGATCTCGGCAAGTTTTTGATGAGCGGAAATCAGAAGTTCGCGCGTGTTTGTGCGCGCCATGGCAGAGAGGGGGAACAATTCCACTTTCTTCTTTTTGAAACTGGCTTTGAGCGTTTTCAATCGTTCCTGCGCATCGGGCTGGTCTATTTTATTGAGCGCCACGATCTGCGGCTTCTTCACGAGGTTGGGATCGAAGAGCGCCAGTTCGTTATTGATCTGCGTGAAATCTGCGAGCGGGTCTTCCGAGAGGCCGTCGAGCATGTGAATGAGTACGCGCGTGCGCTGAATGTGACGGAGAAAATCGTGGCCGAGGCCGGCGCCTTCATGCGCACCTTCGATGAGGCCGGGGATGTCTGCGAGAACGACGGTGGTTTCATCGTCAAGTCTGGCGACACCAAGATTCGGTTCGAGGGTAGTGAATGGATAATCACCGATCTTTGGCTTTGCATTTGTCAGGGCCGAGAGCAGGGTGGATTTCCCAGCGTTGGGCAGGCCGATGATGCCGATATCCGCTATCAGTTTAAGTTCGAGGCGCAGTAATTTTTCCTCATGCGGTTCGCCGCGTTCGGCTGTTCGCGGGGCTTGATTGCGCGAGGTGGCGAAATGCTGGTTGCCGCGTCCGCCGCGCCCGCCTTTGCAAACCGTGAGTTGCTGGCCGGGCGCAACGAGATCGCCGAGAAGCGCGCCTGTTTCGGCATCGTACACCACTGTGCCGGGAGGGACATGGATGGTGAGGTTCTTCCCGCCGCGGCCGGTCAATTGCGAGCCGCCGCCGTTTTTCCCTTCCTCTGCGGCAAATTTTTGATTGGGGCGAAATGACGAAAGCGTGTTGAGTGTGGCTTTCACTTCGAGGATGACATCGCCGCCCCGGCCGCCGTCGCCGCCATCGGGACCGCCGAGCGGGACGAATTTTTCACGCCGAAAGTGGACGACTCCATCGCCGCCCTTGCCTGATCTTACATGGATGGTGATCTGGTCAATGAACATGGTTCTATTATAACGGGTGGGTTGCGCAGAGGCCTGGCAGACTTGTGTGAGTTTTGCGGGAGTTTGGCCGCGTTCCATTTCCTTTGGGGAGTGTCTGAAAACTGATGCTTTTCGTGCGTAAGCGATGCGCAAGGCGTCTAACGTCGCTGGATGCGTTAGAGAACGCATCTTACGCGCGTTTCAAGAAAACTTTTCAGACCGGCGTTACATGACTCATTTCAAAAATGAAAGGTAATGCTTTCATCGCAAAACTGTCATGTCCTTACAATGCTACTCCAGTGTGATGTGGAGATAATCAGTAGATCACGAAAACCTCGCGTAGTTTGCGCTCTCTGGCGCAAATTAGGCGTTAGAGAACGCCAATTACGCGCTTTCGTGAAGTACTGATAATAGAAATCAAGTGAAGTAGAGAGATGAATTATGGAAAACAAGACCCTCATTCTTGTTGTAGATGACGAACCCGCCATCCGCATGGGACTTGCCGCCACAATCGAGCGGCATGGGTATGGCGTCATGACCGCCTCGAACGGCAATGATGCCATCGCCAAGGCAAAGCAATCCCTGCCGGCCTTGATCGTTTCGGATGTGATGATGCCGTCTGTGAGCGGCTTTGAAATGAAAAAGCAGATGAGCGCGGACCCTCAACTTGCAACCATTCCGTTTATTTTTCTCACCGCGCGCACGGCCAGCGAAGACCGCGTGGCGGGCATCCGCAGTGGCGCGGATGATTATGTGACAAAACCATTTGTAACGGAGGAATTGATGGCGCGTATCGAAGCAGTTCTGCGCCGGGTTCAAACTGAACAGGCGCGCGGCCGCGATCAGGTGAAGCAGGCCGCACAGGAGGAAATGGAGAAACTTCGCCGGGAGGTCTTGCAGAATTTCCGCCACGAGTTACGCACTCCGCTAAGCAACATCGTCATGTCTCTGGAAATGGCGGTCAATTCAAAATACGAAAAACCGGAAGAGCAGGCGGAGTTCATCCGCATTGCGCTTTCCAGCGTGGATCGGCTGGATACGCTGGTGGCCGACATCATCCTGCTCTCGGACATGGATCAAAAGGAACTGAACAAAGTGCGGCAGTTGATTGATGTCGAACATCACATTCTTTCGCCCGTTCAAAAGCGCCTGCACCGCTACCCGCTCAAGAGAATCGAATTTACCTACGATATCAAACTGGCAAACCCGATCAAGGCTCCGCGCCGTGAGTTTTCACAGGCTCTTGCGCATCTGGCGGATAACGCCTTCAAGTTCAGCCCGGAACATGGCAAGGTGAATTTGAAAGTCCGTTCCGGTGAGAACGGCGGCGGGACGATCACGATTCAAGACGAAGGGCCGGGCGTCCCGGTTGAACTGCGGGAGAAGGTGTTCGAGCGTTTTTACCAGATCAGCCAGGGAGATCAGCGCGAATTCCAGGGGCTTGGGGTCGGTCTGACCGTTGCCCGTGCTGTGTTTGAAAATTTGGGCGGCGGGGTGAAGATTGTAGATTCCGAAAAAGGTTGTTGCGTCGTGGCCTCGCTTGCAGATTTGCGGCCGGAAGACGCAGATTATGGATGAAAAGACTGTGCCTCTCAGCAAACTTCCTGTGGATGTGAAGGTTCATCTTACCGGGAAAAATAAACTGGGAACGGACCTCGATTACCGCGCGTTGTTCGAGCAAACGGGGGAATGCGTATTCATCATCGGCCTGGATTTCAAGATCATCACCGCCAACCAGCAGGCTCTGCATTTGCTTGGCTACGAAGAACACCAACTGATGGGCCTGCCTGTGGAGGAGATCATGCTCCTCGAAGATTCCCACGAGCGGGATATGCTCCTTGAAAAGCGGCTGAAATTGACCGAATACACCCTCAAGAAAAAGGACGGTTCGGTACTCCCTGTTGAGTTAAGCATCTCGGTGGTGCATAACGAACAGGATCTGCCCGCCTACATCCAGATGTTGGCGCGCGATATTTCGGAGCGCAAACAATCGGAAGCAAACTTGAAAAGGCACATGCTTTCGCTTTCGGTCATCGGCGAGGCCACGGCAGGCTTGTTCCGCTCATCGAATATCGAGACGAAAATTCCCGAGGTGCTGGAATCGCTCGGCTACGCAACGGATGCGTTCTGCTGTGCGTTGTTCGATATTGCTTCCTCCTCATCCATGAAGATTCAATTCCAATGGAGAAGTTTCGACACGGCAAGCTTCGATGTGTTTTCCGCCCTCGAACCGTTTCTGGATTCGATTGCGGAAAATCCCACCCGCGTGCTGGCCGTGACCGGAGTGAAACTTCGGAACGCGGAAATCCCCGTCGTTTCCATCCTCGTCATTCCCATTCAAGGCACTCTGGGTTCCTGGGGGTTCCTTGCCCTGTTCGATAAGCAGAATCAACTATCCTGGCTCACCGCCGAATTCGACACCGTGCAGACAACGGCCAACCTGATCGGCGCGGCATTGGAACGTCTGCACTACGAGAAGACCATCCGCCTGAGCGAGATGCGCAACCGCATCCTTGTCGACGCCCTGCCTGATCTGCTTCTCCGCACCGATCTAACGGGACAAATTCTCGATTACAACGCCCATCCGAGCCACCCGCTTTATGCGCCGCGTGAATCGGCAATCGGGAAACGGCTCGATGAACTCTGGCCTGCCGACGTGGTGAAAATGATCATCGAAACGGACGATCAGGATGCCTTCCTATCCTCTCATTGGGTGTATGGATTCAACCTGCCGGATCACGAGCAGACCTTTGAAGCGCGCCTGCATCCCATCAGCACGGAGGAGGCCTTGATCATCGTCCGCGACATCACCGAGCAGGCGCGGCTCGACCAGATGAAATCCGATTTCATCAACCGCGCCTCGCATGAACTTCGCACCCCGTTGACCTCCGCCATTTTAATGGCCGAGTTACTGCAACAGGGCGGTACCGAAGAACAGATGAAGGAATACTGGCGTGTGCTGACGACCGAACTGGATCGCCAGAAGAATCTGGTCAACGAGTTGTTGATGGCGGGGCGTTTGGAAAGCGGCAAGATGAAACTCGATGCCGTGCCGATGGATCTCCTGCCCGTTCTCCAGGAATCCATGCAGGCGATCAAGGCAATTGCAAAAATGCGGGATATTTCCATTGAGTTGAGGTCAGACGATTCGTCCATCGCTGTGATGGGAGATTCAGGCGGCTTGTCGCAGGTATTCATCAATCTCATCAATAACGCCGTGAAATTCTCACCCGATGGAAACACCGTCGAAATAGTGGCAGCCAAAGGGGACGCGGAGCGTGAAGCGAGTGTCTCCATCACCGATCATGGGCTTGGCATTCCGCCGGATGCCGTTCCGCATTTGTTCGAACGTTTCTATCGCGCAAAGAATGTCACTGTGGCCGAAATCCCCGGCACCGGCATTGGGCTGTACATCGTCAAATCCATTGTGGATGAACTGGGCGGAGAGATCGAAGTGGTGAGCGAGTTGAATCGAGGAACCACATTCATCGTCCGTTTGCAACTGGCGGCTGAACCGGTCTCTTGAAAATTTCCGGTATCCGATAAATACGAATATAGTATTACTCTGTGAAAACCACGCCAGCAGCGAAGATTTTGTTTCAGTACTGTAAGATTTATCTTGCCCGCACAGACGCAAAATGAATTTTGCGGTACAAACCGCGCTATGCTATACTTCGTCATCAACTGACCATGTGCGATACTCTCATTGCAGGCAGACACGCAACATCAGACAATATCGCCATCTTCGCCAAGAACTCGGATCGTCCGCCGAACGAAGGCCAGCATATTGTTTACCTCCCCGCGCAAAATCACCCGGCGGAGAGCAGGGTGAAATGCACCTACATCGAAATCCCGCAGGTCGAAAAGACCCACGCTGTTCTTTTATCCAAACCCTTTTGGATGTGGGGCGCGGAGATGGGGGTCAACGAGCATGGGCTGGTCATCGGTAACGAGGCGGTTTACGCCAAAGCGCCCGTGAGCAAAACACCGGCGTTGCTCGGCATGGATATGCTGCGCGCCGCGCTCGAACGCGCTGTTACCCCGCGCGAGGCCGTGCAGGTCATCGTTGATTTGCTCGAGCAATTCGGTCAGGGCGGCAACTCGGCTTCGCACGGCGCAACAATGTATTATCACAATAGTTTCCTGATTGCGAATGCAAACGAAACCTGGCTTCTTGAAACTGTCGAAAAACAATGGGCGGCAAAACAGATCACAGACGTGTATTCCATTTCGAATTGCCTCACGCTCGGCAACCAGTTCGATATTGCATCGGCGGGGCTGGTGGAAGAAGCCGTGCAAAAAGGCTGGGCCAAATCTGCGGGGCAGTTCGATTACGCAAAAGATTATTCCGATTTTCTTTACACCACCTTTAGCAAAGGCCGTGTGCGCCGCGCGACGACAACCGCGTCGCTCGAAAAACAGAAAGGCGGCATCAGTGTTGCGGCCATGATGAGCATCCTTCGCCATCACGATGACGAACAGTACGATCCGCAAAACGGCGTGGCAGGTATCGACGTGTGTATGCACGCGGGCTTCGGCCCCATTCGCGGAAGTCAAAGCACGGCCTCCATGGTTGTTCATTTGGATGACATGACCCCGACCATTTTCGCCACCGGGACATCCGCCCCCTGCACGAGCATTTTCAAACCGATTTGGATTGACGCTTCCTTGCCTGACCCTGGGCCTGCTCCTGTTTCAAAATATGACTCAGCCTCGTTGTTTTGGACTCACGAACACCTGCACCGGGCAACAATCATCAACTATCCCGAACGAATCAAAACCTACGCCAGCGACCGCGATGCACTGGAAAAGAAATTCACGCAGGGCGCGCTGAAACTGGCGAAGGCATCTGCATCGGAACGCGCGGAATTCTCCGCCCAATGTTTTCGCGAGGCCGCGCAAGCCGAGGCAGAATGGTTGAAGCGCGTGGAAGCCATTCCCGCAAGGAAGAAATTTTTCCATTCCCTTGCCTGGAACACGATCAATAAAAAAGCGGACATGCCGCCTGTTCGTTGATCTCATTGTTGGGGAGTTCTTCGCCTCATGAAACTCGACCTGTTCAATTGCCCTGCCTGCGGTTCGCCCGTGGATGCAAAAGACTTCAACCCAAACCAACCGTTCAGTTGTCCCTCCTGTGGATCGGCCATCGTGCTAACCGACTGGACAAAAAACGGCAAACTCATCTGTGCCAGTTGCGGCACGATCAATTCTGAATTCAATAAGTATTGCGACACCTGCGATGCTGTCCTGCAGGCGGGATGTCCCATGTGCTACACCCAAAACAGCATCACCGCCCTGTACTGCAAAAACTGCGGGATCAATTTGCAAAAAGCCTGGAAACGCCAGCAGGGATGGCTGGCCCAACGGGAGAGAAATCAAACCGAGCGGAAACAGGCTCTGGCAAAAGCCAAAGAGGAACACAAAGATTACCTGAAACGATTGCTGGTGCAATTGAACGAACCCGAAAACCACCCCGATGCCATTGCCGGGCTTCGCATCTTTGGCGAGGAAGCCGTGGAGCCGTTGATAAAACTGTTGACCAGCGACGACCCCGATGCACGTTACGGCGCGGCGCGGACTCTCGGCGACATCGGAGATAAACGGGCGATACCGCCTCTGGTCTCTGCCTTGAAGGACAAGGAAATTCCCGTGCGTTTCTGGGCTGTTGACGCGCTGGGAAAACTCGGCGCAAAGGAAGTGGTCGGTTCGATTTCTGAATTGCTGCAGGGTGACAGCGACGTGGTCAGGAGAATGGCACAGAACGTGCTGATTCAAATCGGCGACCCCGAAGCCATAAAGGCATTGCAAAAGGAAAGCAAGCCAAAGTGGTGGTTTCCGTTTTGATGAATTGGGAATTGTTTTGTTTTTACCTATCTTACGCGATTTCATCGTAGGGGCGACCCGTCCAGGCCAAATCGAATGCCAATCTTGAAGAAAGGGTCGCCCCATGCTGGGCGTTTCGTAAAAACGCAGATGGGTCGCCCCTACTGCGCAACATTGGTTATTTTATATCCAGCCCGGTGATCTTTGAGACTGCACGATGAAGAAGCATGGTGGGTAACAACAGAATCACATGCACAGCCACACTTAATCCAAACAACGTGGCGACGGTGCCGAGAAAATCGTTCAACAGCGGAGCCAGGTTTTCCAGCATCCAATTGCCTGCACCGGCGAAGATCGCCAATGCGAGCAAACCTGCCGCCCACAGCCCAAGCGGAAGCCAGGCGTGACGGTCTGATTCGGAGGGCATCATTGTGCTGGATACTGCAAAGACAAGATAGAACCACAGAAAGAAATCATTCACCTGTGGAAGAACCCCCAACCCCTTCAGGAATAATTCATACTGGCCGTTTGCCAGCAGATCCAGGAGCATACCAAAACTAAGGCGGTTCAGCCCTGCGTAGGCGATGAACAACGAGCCTGCGATCAACGGCGCAAGCCCGATGAGCGAATCGCGGAGGATGTCGGTCTCTTCGGTTTCCACGTAGCCCATTTGCAGGCGTCCATCGGAGAGCGAAGCAGGGAGCAGGGAAATTTTTCCCGTGCGCACGCGGAGCAGTTTTGCCATCAAAAAATGACTCAGTTCATGCAGGAATACGCCGGGGAAGAACAGCACTGAAAACAGCCCAACCGTCAATTGCGGGTTGCGCGTGGCGATGAGAAAGACTGCCTGTATCTCACGATGCAAAAGCCGCTGGAGAAATACCAGCGGCAGGAGAAACAGGGTGAAGAGGATGAAGCCGGTGAAGGGCATGGAGGTGAAAGGATGAGCGCTTCGCGTGAGGGATGAAGGATGAAGAACAATCGCTGCTCCATCTAAGGATTGCTTCGTCGTCGCCCCTCCGAGACTCCTCCTCGCAATGACATCAACTGATTGCGGCTTTTGTGATGGCGGTGAATTCGTCCACTTTCAGGCTTGCGCCGCCGACGAGCGCTCCGTCAATATCGGGCTGGCTGAAGAATTCGGCGGCGTTTGCGGCAGTGACCGAACCTCCGTACAGCACGCGGATGGCTTGCGCGGTTTCACTCCCGAATAATTCCGCCAGCGCGGGGCGAATGACATCTTTCACCACTGCGTTCGCTTCGGGGCCGTTGGATGCCTTGCCGGTGCCGATTGCCCAAACGGGTTCGTAAGCCACCACGATGCGCGGAGCGTAGGTGGGAGATACGTCCCTGAGACTCTGACTCGTTTGGACGGAAACAACTTCACGGGTCCGTTTTGATTCGTATTGTTCCAGCGTCTCGCCGACACAAACGATGGGGGTCAAATCGAATTTTTCGGCGGCGATCAACTTCCGATTCACAATCGCATCGGTCTCGCCAAAATAGGCGCGCCGCTCGGAGTGACCAAGGATGACATAGCCGCAGAGTTCTTTGACCATGGCCGGGGAGACTTCGCCGGTGAAGGCGCCTTTTTCCTCCCAGTGCATGTTTTGCGCGCCGAGGCCGATGCCCGACCCTTCGAGCAACGCAGAGGCGGCCATGAGCGATAGGAACGGCGGGCAGAGAACTTTTTCCACGCCTTCGATGGAGCGTAGTTTTGCGCTTAACGTGAAAACCAGGTCGCGTGTTTCTGCGATGGTTTTGTTCATTTTCCAGTTGCCTGCTACGATTGGTTTTCGCATGGGGTTTCCTTATTGCATTTGAGATGGTCGCGTAGTGTGCGCTCTCCAGCGCATATTGGCGGCAGAGACCGCCGATTACGCGCTTTCGTAAAGTACTGCTATTGCATGGTTTTGAGATAGTTATCGGCCATGATGCGGACCCACTCCGGGTTGTTTGGGTCGGAGGAAAGGGAGACCAGAATGAGTTTCGCCTCTTCGGGATGGCCTTCCTTCATGGTGAGTTCCGCCTTGAATAAAAGCGCCTCGGGAGCGTTTGGGTCTATTTTTTCGGCTTCGGCGAGATTCACTTTTGCGCCCGAAAGATCGCCGCTGAACAGGGCGTGACGCCCGCGCGCGATATGACCCAATAATGGATCAATGGAATCAATCTGTTCAAAGGGAACAAGGAGGGTCATGTCTGCGCGTTCGGCGGCTTTGTAAACGGATTCGTTGAAGCCGATCCTGATCTCTTCGGGGATTTCCGCGCCGTGATAACTCAGGGCCAGCCGCAAATAAAGGTTTGCCGCCGGCGTCCATGCTTCGCGTTGTTCGAACCCGCCTGCGGCTTTCAAGAGAAAATCCTTGTTATCCGGCCCGGCAAGCCTCAGCGCCTCTGCCATCGAATCCATTGCCGGGCGCACTTGTTTCGCCTCCCAATAAGCGAAGGCAAGTTGCAGGTGCGCATCGGGGTCTTGCGGATTTTTTGCGACCAGTTCCCGCGCGGCGGCAATCTCAGGAGTGTCGCTTTGTGGATTAAGAGGAGGGAGGCCGTTTCCGGGTCCGCCATTGCTAGGAGTGGAAAGGGGTGGCGCGGGCTGGGTCGGCTGGGAAAAGATGGGAGGCGGCTGTGTTGCGTTCGGGAGATTTACAGCCGCAGTTGGGTTTGGCTGGCGGGCGGCGCGATTGTTGTTCCGAATGGCGAGGAAGGCAACCGCGCAACAGATCAACACCACCACGCCGACCCCGACCCACATCCAGGGCGAACTTTTCTTTTTGGCCGAAGGTTGTTCTTTTGGCATTGGGGGCGGCGTTGGGGTTTTTGTATCTGCTGTGACCGTGCCCGGCTTGAAATGCGTCGAGTGCATTGTAATATCGGTGCCTTGCATGGGCATGCCGGCTTCCATCCACGCTTCTTTGAAAGCATGCACCAGGTCTTCCGTCGTTTCGTAACGGTCAATGCGGTCCTTGGCAAGAGCCTTCAACAAAACCCGTTCAACGGGTTCCGGCACACCTGGATTCACTTTTCTGGGAAGCGGCAGGGGAGTATAGATGTGATCGTGGATGATGGAGAAGGGCGTATCGGCGCTGAATGGGACTTGTCCCACGACCATTTCATAGAGCATGACGCCGAAGGAGTAGATGTCGGTACCGGCATCGAGGTCTTTCTTCCCCATGGCCTGCTCGGGCGAAATGTACTGGGGC